>NZ_BAAHXI010000005.1:0-94945 GCF_054656955.1 Deferrisoma palaeochoriense | reverse complement strand
TCAAAGCCATCCGGGCGTGGTGATGGCGCGGCGAGGTAAGGGGCCTCACCCGGCTCTCCACCAGCCCCCCACCCGCAGGTTTCCGCAGCAACGCCGCGTATCTGACAATACTTTCGTTGGTCTTCGTAGTCGTGCGAACAGCAAAGAGAATTTTCGCTGCCCAGCCGCCTAGCCCGAGAGGAGTCCCCATGCCCGATCCCTTCGTCCACCGCCAGAAGGTCCGGTTCCGCGACACCGACTGCCAGGGCCATGTGTTCAACGCCAACTACTTCGCCTATTTCGACGACGCGGTGACCGATTTCCTGGAGGCCCGGGGCGTGCCCTACCCCCTCGTCACCGAACGGGGCCACGACCTCGTGCTCGTGCGGGCGGAGTGCGATTTCCGGTCGTCGGCGGTGCTCGGCGAGGAACTCGCGGTCGAGGTGGGGGTGGAGCGGTTCGGCCGCACCTCGTTCACCTTCGTCCTGCGGGCCACCGAGACCGGCTCGGGCCGCACGGTGGCCGAGGGCCGGGAGGTGTACGTGGTGCTCGACCGGACCACGGGCCGGCCCTGCCCCGTTCCCGAATACCTCAAGGGCGCCCTGGGGGCCTGAGCCCATGCGCTATGGCGCCATGAACTCACCCCTCCTGCCGGTGCCCGACGAGATCGAGCTCGTGGGCCGGCTGGGATTCGACTACCTGGAGCTCGCCATGGACCCGCCCCAGGCGGCGCCGGGGCGGCTTCGGGGGCGGTTGGGGGAGATCCGCCGCCTCCTGGACCGCCACGGCCTGGGCCTCGTGTGCCACATGCCCACCTTCGTCTCCACCGCGGATCTCACGGAGCGGCTGCGGCGGGCCTCGGTGGAGGAGACGCTGGAGGCGCTGCGGGTGGCGCGGGACCTGGGGGCGGAGAAGGCCGTGCTGCACCCCGGGGTGGCCACGGGGCTCGGGCCCCGGGTGCCGGACGAGGCGGCCCGGGCGGGGTGGCAGAGCCTCGGGGAGATCGCGGCAGAGGCGGAGGGTATCGGCGTCCCCCTGTGCGTCGAGAACCTGTTCCCCCGCTCCCACACCCTGGCCGTGGCGCGGGATTTCGAGGAACTGTTCGCCCGGTTCCCGGACCTCGGGGTCACCCTCGACGTGGGGCACGCCCACCTGGGAAGCCTCGGGGGGGAGAGGTTCGAGGAGCTCGCCCGGGCGTGCGGGCCTCGGCTACGGCACCTCCACGCGAGCGACAACTTCGGCCGCCACGACGACCACCTGCCCATCGGCGCCGGGGCCATCGACTTCGGCCGGGTGGCGCGGATCCTCCGGGACGTGGGGTACCGCGGCACGGTCACCCTGGAGGTGTTCGCCCGGGACCGGGACTACCTCCGGATCAGCCGGGAGAAACTCGCCGCCCTGCTGGGGTGAAGGCAAGTAGCTTCCTGCTAGGACGCTAAAATCCTTTGTGATTCTAGCGTGGGCGGCTGTCCCACCCTGTGGGAGCGGCTTTCGAGCCGCGACCATGTCCTTTCGGGCCTTCGGCCCGGATCGCGGCGAGGACGCCGCTCCTACAGCGGGCGCCGACCCAGGGGCTGCCTTCCTGCTTGGGGGACCCCTGCAGGGGCCCAGGGGGTTTCGAAGCCGCCTTGCCGCCCAGCCTCAGTAATATTCCTCCCGCATCATGAACCGGTTGTCCGAGCCGTGGGGTAGGTGGCAGGCGAGGCAGTCGTTTCGCACCTCGGCCATCTTGGCCCGGAACCGCTGGGGCACGTGGTCGGGCTGGGTATCGTGGCACAGGGCGCACACCCGGCTGCCCCGGGCCCGCAGGAACCGGTCGCCCTCCCGCTCGTGCCGGTGGCCGAGGGTGTGGCACGCCGTGCAGTTTCCGGCTCCCACCGGCCCGTGGGCGTACCGGTAGGGTTTGCCCGGCTCCGATTCGAGCACCTGCGGGTGGCAGTCGCGGCACAGCCGGTCCCGGCTTCCCCTAAGGAGCTTCTCCGTGTTCGTTCCGTGGGGGTTGTGGCACCCGGTGCAGCGCCCTTCCTTCAGCGCTCCGTGGAGGAACCGCCCCTCGGCCGGTGATTCCGGAACGACCCCCGTGTGGCAACTCGCGCAAAGAGCCCGCTCGGGACGCTTCAGGAGGGGCCGAAAATCGCTGATGTGGGGCAGATGGCAGGTGTAGCAGGTCCCCTTCTGAAACACGCCGTGGAGGTTTTCGACACCCCGCAACAGGATGCCGTGGCACCAGCCGCACAGGGTCACGGGCTCCTCCAGGAGGAACTTGTCGCGCACCCCCAGGTGGGGGTTGTGGCAGGCGATGCAGTCGATCTGGTACACGGGTTTGTGCACCTTGTCGACCTCCACGATCTGGGAGGTGCCGGTGATCTGACCGTGGCAGCGGGTGCAGTTCTTGCTCCCCTCGTACCGCAGCTCGATCCGGCCCTCCCGAACGTCGTGGCAGGCGTTGCATCCCCCGTTGTCGAGAGGGTAGTGCACCTTCCCCCGAAGCAGGCGGGGGTAATCGCCGGCATGGGCCTCGTGACAGAACGTGCACTGGCGCACGTCGTTCATGGGGAGCTCCCCGTGCGTCGCGCGGAACCCCTCCTTCCGGAGGCCGTGGCACCGGCCGCACACCTTGTCGGCCGCCTTGAGCCCCTTGGGATCGTGGGGATTGTGGCAGGTGACGCATCCATCCTCCAAAGCGGGATGGCGGTACTTCCCCTTTCCTGGTTGGCCATGGCAGTCGAGGCACCGCTCGGAGATCCCGGGCTTTAGGAGATCGGCCTGCTTCGACAGGTGAGGATCGTGACACGTCCGGCACTCGGTCAGTTCCCCACCGTGCACCCCTTCGGCGGCCTCCTCGTGACACCGGCCGCACAATCCCGGAGCCACGTCCAAGAGGAGCGACGGGTACCCGCCGGCATGGGGTCGGTGACAGTCAAAGCACTTCCCGTCGTCTACCGGCCGGTGGTACGAGCGGGGGTAGCGGTCCGGATCGGCGACGTCCTCGTGACACCGGGCGCAGAGCTCCAGGGCCTCCCCCCGAAGCATGGCCGGGTACGCCGACGCGTGGGCGTCGTGGCAGGCTCCGCAGGGCGAGGCGGCCGCCTCGGCGTGGAGCGACGGTCCGCTCTCCTCCTCGTGGCACGACGCGCAGGCCTGCTCGCGATCCCGCAACAACTGGGGCTCGAAGGACACGTGGGGATCATGGCACCGCAGGCAGTCCGGGGTGATCTCCTCGGTGTGGCGGTTCTTCTTGATCACCGCCCGGAGCGACTCGGTGCCCACCTTGTGGCACCCGAGGCAGAGGTCGGGAACGCGGGCCTTGAGGGTCAAGCTCCCTCGGGAGAACCCGTGGCAGGGATTGCACGACTCGATGCCCCCGGCGTGGGGCTTCGGCCGGCGGAACTCCCCTTGGGCGTCGCCCTCGAACCCGGGGCGGTAGAGGAGCGGGAGCACCGTGGCTCCCACCACCACGTTGTTCCGGCCGGGGGCGAGCTCCAGGGCGCCGGAGAACACCTTGCCCTTGAAGAGGTAGAGGTCGGTGCGGGTGGGTTCCACCGAGCGGTCCTCGGGCACCACCCGGGCCGCGAGCTCGGTCACGGGATCGCCCAGCACGTACCCGAGCACGGTGACGGGCGACTCCGTGACGAGGGAGTTCGGGGGGGGATAGACGAAGAGGACCTCGGCCGCCCGGGCCCCGGCCGCGGCGACGACCCACCACAGGGCGGCGAGAACCGCCGCGAACCTTCGCCGTCGGGCCTGGGGCATGGGGGCCTCCGTGCGGGTAGATCGTTTCCGGTTTCACAAGGCCGGCCCCGTCGAACCGGGGCGGGCATACTCTACCCAAACGGAGGTTGCCGGTTCAAGAAACCGGCGTCAAAACCCGAGGATTGAGAGGAAGCATCCGCCGCCGCCCCCACCACCACCGCCGCCGCCATCGGCTGCCGGAGGCTCGGCAGGGACCTCCCCGGAGGTCAAACGAGCCGCCGCGACGTAGACCTCGGCAGACCGGGGGAGATCCAGGGTCACCTCCACGCGGCCGGCAGCCGCGAGAGATCGGCCGTACACGAACCGCCCGTTGAGCGGATCCCGGTAGGCGGTGGCAACGCCCCAGCCAGACTCGGTGGGGGTGTCGTACGCAAAGGTGCTCACCCCTGCAGCCAGCGTCTCCTTCTCGTAGCGGGCGCCAAGATAGCCCAGCCCAAAGAAGTTCAGCGACTCCAGGCTCGTTCCGGCAAGGGGCACGCTCCCGTAGTTCGCTCCTTCCTCGTAGTCCATGATCGCCGTGGCGCCCACGAATCCCAGGAACAGGTCCGGGAGCCCGGCGAACCCGTTGGCCGTGGCAAAGGCGTCGAGCGCGTCCAGGATCCGCTGCCCGTCGAACCGGATCCGGTCCCACACGTCGAACATCGCCTGCCGCCCCCCCACGTGCTCGGAGAGGTACTTGGCGAAGATCACCGACCCGTAGGCGCGGGTCACCCACTCCAAGTCGCCCACGCCGCGGTCCACCGGGAGCCCGCTTTCTAGAAAATCAGCCCATCCCGAACGCCCGCCGGTCTGGTTGAAATACTGGTAGTAATCGTTCACGTCGTCGAACACCTCGTCCTCCATCCAGGTGGACGAGCACTCGAACCACCAGTCGTCCTCGGTGGCGTTCCACACCCCCTGCGGTTCATACAAAAAATGGAACACGTGGAACAGCTCGTGGGCCGCCGTGATCTTCATGGCGCCGTGGATCTTGGCGAGGCCCGACGTGCCCTCCCCGTTTGGCGGCACGAAGCTCAAGTCGTTGTTCACCACGATGTAGGGGATGCCTTCGTCGGACCAGGTGAAGGCGTAGGTCCGAGACCCGATGTCCTCGAGCGACGTTGTGGCGTCCGAGTTCCCGATGTACACCGGGATCAGGTTCGCCTCGACGGCCGGGTGGGTGTAGCCCATCTCGCCCACCTCGGCCGCGTAGGCCGCCTCGAAGTATGCGGCCCAGCGCTCGACCACGTCGGGGATGCCGTTTCCCCCCGTAGCAGGATCTCCCGGCCCCAGCGGTCCATCGTCCCTCAGTGGCGTGGAGCCGTCCTCGTTCGTGAGGTCGGGACCCCACTCGATGGAAAAGTGCTCGGTGACGTGCGGGTTGGCGAGAGCGGGTGCGCCCGTTTTCCCCGCGGCGGTGCGGAACGCCGCCCCGCGCCCGGCGGCCGGGCGGCCGAGGAGCTCCACGGCCTCGGCGCGAAGCGCGGGAGGAAGACGCCCGAGCCGCGCCCGAACATGGCGCAGCACCGGGGTGCCGCACCGGAGCGCGAAGGGCTCTTGTTCGGAAGCCTCGGCCGCGGCTCGCGCGGCCCGGTTGCCGGCCGGGGCCGTCCGGAGCCCGGCCGGCAACCGTTCAGGGGCCCGCACCGCGTAGAGCCAGTACAGTTCGGCCTGGTCGGGCGAGGTCTCCCCCCGGGCCACCAGGGCGTCGATCCGGTCGGCCAGATCCGCCACCGGCGCCGGCCCGGCCCAGACCGGTGCGACGGCGAGGAGGGCGATCAGCGCCCCGAAGAGTGGTTTCCTCATCGGTTCTCCTTCGGGAACAGGTAGGGCCGCAGGGCCTCCTGCACCTCGGGCCGTAGTTCCCCGAACCGGCTCCGGGCGTGGCGGAGCACCGTCGTGCCGTCGCGGATGGGCTCCGTGCCCCGGAACCGCTCGGGAAGGCGCTCGTCTCCGACCACAGCAAAGACCCGGTACATCTCGGCCGTGTCCGGGTCGAGCTCCCCCGCCTCCACGGCCCGGGCGATGCGTTCCAGCGAAGTGACGGGAGGCGGCGGCTCCGGGGCCTTCCCCATGCCCCCGGCCGGCCCCCCGAACCCGAGCAGGGTCATCACCGCTGCGAGCACGATCCCGCCCCACCGCCCGCGCCGCATCCCCCCGCCGGCTCCCCGGTTCGTGTCTCTTGCAACATGGATCCCGTTCACCCCGACTCTCTCCGTGTCCTCCGTGCCCTCCGTGGTTCGCCCCCCCATCCCGGCGTCCCTATTCCCGTTCCCTTCCGAGTGACTTCGGTCCGCGGTCGGCGGTCGGCGGTCTACGGTCCTCTGGTCCAGACCGCGGCGGCCCACCGGGTGGCCGAGGCGAAAGCTACGGCTCTTGCGAGCCGGCCACACCCCGCGGCCTACCGCAGCTTCCGTCCCCATCGCTTTCACACCCTCTTCTCCGTGCACTCCGTGCCCTCCGTGGTTCCCCCTCCGCCCCCTCATCCTTTTCGTCCGGACGGCCGAAAAGGGTAAACGTGCGCGGTGCAGGGAACCACCATGGCGAAACTGCTCGACCATCTCTTTAGACGCGAATCCGCGGCGAAGGCTTACACCCCCACCCCCCTTGCCGAAGAAGCGGCGCTGCGGGAGGAGCGGGCGCGGGCCCATCTGCGCCGGCGGCTCGCCCGGCTCCAGGCCCAGACCGGCGACCGGGTGGCCGAGGCGCTCCACCTGCTTCCGCTGCTGCTGCACGTGAACCAACCCGGGCTCCCGGGCCACGTGGACGACCCGGCGTGCCCGGTGGGCATCGCCGACTACTCCCCCTCGGCCGAGGCGCTTCGCCGCGCGAAGCGGCTGTTCCCCGAAGCCCGCATCAAGCGCGGGGCCTTCTACCGCCCGGCCGTGGACCTGGTGGCCGTGATGGGCAGCGCCGGGTCCATCGGGTTCACGGGCGAGTCCGATCTCGACGTGTGGATCTGCCACAGCCCGGCGCTCTCGGAGTCGGCGGTCGAAGCCTACGGCCAGAAGGTCCGGGAGGTGGAGGCGTGGCTCAACAGGCACACCGGGGCCGAGTTTCACCTGTTCCTCCAGTCCACGGCCGACATCCGGGCCAACCGGTTCGGCCAGACCGACCTCGAAGGATGCGGCTCTGCCATGGGCGCGATCCTCAAGGAGGAGTTCTACCGCACCCACGTGCTCCTGGGCGGCAAGCTCCCGGTGTGGTGGGTGCTCCCCCCGGGGCTCGACGCCGACGGCTACGCCGCCGAGCTCGCCCGGATCCTCGACGACCCCACCCTCATCACCGACGCCTACGTCGATCTGGGGCCGGTGGCCCGGGTTCCCCTGGGAGAGCTCTTTGGCGCCACGGTGTGGCAGATCGTGAAGGGCGAGCACGCGCCCTTCAAATCGGCGCTCAAGCTGGGGCTCCTCGAAAAGATCCTCTGCTCCGAGGGCGGCCCCCCCGAGCCCCTGTGCGAGGAGGTCAAGCGGCGGGTCCACGCCGGGGAAACCCCGGATCCCTACTGCGTGCTGTTCGACGCCGTGGTGGAACACTACCGCAACCAGGGCGATCCGGCCACCGAGGATCTCCTGGCCCGGTGCTTCTACCTGAAGGCCGGGGTCCGGGTGGACCCCGACCGGCTGAAGGCCTGCGAGCGGGACCCCGGGGACCTGGGCACCATGACCCGCTACGCCCAGGCCTGGGGGTGGGGGCCCCGCCGGCTCCGGCACCTCAACGAGTTCCGCACCTGGAAGTTCGAACGGGTCCGGGAGCTCGCCGAGGAGCTCGACCGGTTTTTCCTTCGCACCTACCAGCGCATCCGGTCCCGGCTGGACAACGCCGGCGAAACCCAGCGGATCACCCCCCGCGACCTCACCGTGCTGGGCCGGCGGCTCCAGATCCGGTACCGGAAGGCCCCCCACAAGATGGAAACCCTGCGGCTCGTCACCCCCGGGCTGGAGGAGAGCCATCTCACCCTCTACCGGGAGGCCCTGCCCGACGGCGCCGCGCCCTGGCGGCTCTACCGGGGCCACGCGAGCCCCTCGAACGTGGAGCAGAAGGCCAACGACCTCCTACGCGAATCGGAGGACCCCCTCGAACCCCTGGTGTGGGCCGCCCACAACGGGCTCCTCGGCCGGCGAACCCAACTCGGATGCTGGGACACCGAGCGCCGGGTCACGGGCGCCGAACTCGAGCCCGCGGCCCGCCTGGTCACCGAGGTGCTCGCCCGGGTGCGGGCCCGGTCGCCCGACGCCCCCACCCTGCTCCGGCCTCCCCGCACCGAGGACCTGGTGGTGCTCGGCGAACCCGGATCCGCCGGGGGGTTCGCCGTGGTGTGGGCCACCTCGTGGGGGGAGGTGTTCTACCGCACCTGGACCGGCCCCGGCGCCTACGCGGGGCTCATGGACGAGGCCTTCGTGCCCTACCTCCGGGAGCGGGGGGCCCCCGAGCGCCTGCGGGTGTACGCGCCGAGCCCCAAGGTGGGGGGGCACCGCCTCGCCCTCCCCCTCGACCGACGGCTTCCGGACGTGGCCCGGTGGTTGGCCTCCGGGCTTCCCGCCGAAACCCGACGGAGATACGTCTGCGGGGCCGAGGGCGGCTACTCGGTGCTGGACCAGACCGGCCCCGACCAGATCGCCCACCGCACGGCGTTCGGCCGCGAGGATCTCCTCCGGATCCTCGGGGCCGTGGGCCCGTTCGGCCGGGTGGAGACCCGGGTGGAACGCCAGGCCGGGGATCTCGCCCTCATCGCGACCCTCCTCGACGAGGCCCACCACGGGATTCTGGACCTGTTCGTGCTCCGGGAGGGGGACCGGGACCGGGTGTTCGTAGTGGACGAGGCGGGGAACCTGAGCCACTGGGAGGCCCCCGCCGACCCCCAGCCCTACCTCCTGGCGAAGCTCCTCCACTTTCTGGAGAACGTGTTCCCCGACGTGGCGGCCCAGCCGGGAAGCCCGGTGGAGGGGAAGGCGCTCGCCGACGTTCTGCGCGTGCACACCGTCATCTTCGAGGGCACCTGCCGGGCGTTCACGGCCACCCAGGACCACCTGAGCCGGGTCCGGGCGCTGGGTCTTCGGCCCACGGGCCTCGTGATCGAGCGCCGGGACGCCGGCCCTGACTCGCCCGCCGGCTACCGCATCACCTGGGGCATGCAGGTCATCGACAGCTCCCAGTACCCGAACCCGCTGGCCGAGGTGCGCCGGCGCATCCTCGAGGCGCGCCGGTCCGGACTCGAGTACGAGGTGTTCGTGACCCGGCTCTTCCTGGACGAGGCCTTCCGGCGTGAGCACTGCGGCCGGTTCGCCACGACCGGCCATTACCTCTTCTACAAGAAGGCCATCGAGCAGCGGCTCTCCGGGTGAACACGAAGAGCCCCCTTCCACCTCGGCACCCATTTCCTTCAGGGAATTCCCGCACCGGGATCATCCCTCCCCTTGGCCGCAAAGCCATTCCAGGGCGAACCGGGGGGCGGCCCGCCAGGCCGCGCGCAGGGCCTCGGTTTCGGCCGGGGTCTTCTCGGCCCAGAGCGAACGGCGAAGGGGAAGGTCGCTCACGTAGGTGAGGCAGGCGGGCTCGAGCCCCAGGGCCGCCGCGGCGGCGTAGAAGGCCGAGAGCTCCATCTCGATGGCCCGGTACCCCCGGGCCGCGAGGAACCGCAGATTCTCCTCGGACTCGAAGGTGATGGGGCCCACGGTGAACACCGGGCCCCGGGCCACCCGGCCGCCCCGGCCCTCCAGGAACGGCCCGAGCCCCGGGGACTCCGGCACCGGGACCGGCTCGGCCCCCGCCACCACGGCCCCGAACCCCTCGCGCACGTACCGGGTGTACCCCTCGCCGTCGGCCACGGCCGTGGGCAGAAACCAGTCGCCCAGGGCGAGATCGTCCCCCAACCCGCCCACGGCCCCCACGAAGAGCACCCGCCGGGCCGGGGTGAGGGCCAGGGCGCCCAGGCAGTCGCCGACCCGGGTCGGGCCCACCCCGGTGTGGACCACGGTCACGGGCACCCCCTCGAACGCGGCGGTGAAGCCCTGGAAGAAGAACCGGGGATTGAGGTCGGCCAGGGGCTCGGGGGCGTGGCGCCGAAACGACGAGAGCGGCACGAAGGGGGTCACCACCACCCGGGGGGCCACGTCGTCGGGTCGGCACCCGAGCACCGTCTCCACCACCCGGACGGGATCGCCCAGGGCCTCCACCGGCGGCCGGATCACGCCTCGATCCCCAGTCGCTTGATCTGGTAGCGCAGGGTGCCCCGGTCCATATCGAGGAGCCGGGCGGCCTGGGCCTTGTTGCCCCCGGCGAGCCGCAGGGCCTCCCCGATCAGGTACCGGGCCACGTCGTCCATGACCCGGTCGTAGGAGATGCCCCGCAGGATCTCCACTTCCTGGGGGATCCACACCCCGCCCTCCTCGGGGGGCCGGCCCCGGAGGATCTCGGGCGGCAGGTGCTCGGGCCGGATCCAGTCGGTGTCCTCCAGGATCAGGATCCGCTCGATGGTGTTCTTGAGCTCCCGGACGTTCCCGGGCCAGCGGTAGGCCAGCAGCAGTTCCTCGGCCTGGGGCGAGAACCCCTGGACGTTCTTGTGGAACCGTCGGTTCGCGTCCTGGATGAAGTGCAGGGCCAGGGGCAGGATGTCGGCCTTCCGGTCCCGGAGGGGCGGGATGTCGATGTGGATGATCTTGAGCCGGTAGTAGAGGTCCTCCCGGAACGCGCCGTTGCGGCGCTTCTCCTCCAGGTCCTGGTTGGTGGCGGCGAGGATCCGTACGTCCACGGCCACCTCGTCCAAGCCCCCCACCCGGCGGATCTTGCGCTCCTCCAGGACCCGCAGGAGCTTGGCCTGGAGCCCCACGTCCATGTCGCCGATCTCGTCCAGGAACAGGGTGCCCCCCTGGGCCCGCTCGATGAGCCCGATCTTCCGGGCCTTGGCGTCGGTGAACGCGCCCTTTTCGTATCCGAAGAGCTCGCTCTCCAGGAGGTTCCCGGGAATCGCGGCGCAGTTGATCCCCACGAAGGGCTCGTCGGCCCGGGGGCTCTCGGCGTGGATGGCCCGGGCGATCATCTCCTTGCCGGTGCCGCTCTCCCCCTGGATCAGCACGGTCACGTCCGGGTTCTGGGCGACCTTGCGCACCATGTCGAGCACCCGGAGCATGGCCGGGTCGCGGGCCACCAGGTTCCCCAGGCCCGTGGCGCCCAGGGCCTCCTCCCGGAGCTCCTTGACCTCGCGCTTGAGGTGCCGGGCCTCCAGGGCGAGCCGGACGATGACCTCGATCTCCCGGGACTTGAACGGCTTGTTCACGTAGTCGTAGGCCCCGAGCCGCATGGCCTCCACGGCGGTCTCCACGCTGCCGTACGCGGTCATCATGATGACCAGGAGATCGGGCTGGGCCGCCTTGAACTCCCGCAGGAGGTCGATGCCCGAGGCGTCGGGGAGCCGAAGGTCCAGGAGGGCCAGGGCGAACTCGCCGGGGGCGAACACCTTGCGGGCCTCGGCCGCGCTCGCGGCCGTGACCACGTCGTACCCCTTGTGCCCGAGCATCTGGCCCAAGGATTTCCGGATGAGGGCCTCGTCGTCCACGATCAAAATGCGATCGGCCATGGGAGACTCCGTGGGAGTGGGCTAGAAAGCTAGAAAGCTAGGACGCTGAAAAGCTTGGCGGCCTGGCGGCGAGGCGGCTAGGCGGCTCAACTGCCGTGAATCGTGAATTCGTGAATCGTCCGGCCGCTCGGCCCCCTTCGCGACCTTCCGTCGGTCCTCCCCTCCCGGTTTCGGTCTTCCGAACTCCGGTCCCGCTACGCGGGCCTTCGGCCCGGATCGCGGCGTGGACGCCGCTCCCACACCAGGCTCTGACCCGGCCGCGGCGACGTTCCCGCGTTATGGGGCCCCCCGCACGGTTCCGGGGGGACCAAACCGCGACAGTCCCCCTCCGTGTCCTCCGTGGTTCAACCCCCGCCTTCCCGCCCCGCGGCCGCGCCGTGGGCCGGCAGGTCCACGGTGAACCGGGTGCCCCGGCCGGGCTCCGACTCCACGTCGATCCGGCCCCCGTGCTGCTCCACGATGCTGTGGGCGATGGAGAGCCCCAGCCCCGTGCCCTCGTTCTTGGTGGTGAAAAACGGGTCGAAGGCGTGGGCCAGGGTCTCGGCGTCCATGCCGGGCCCGGTGTCCTCCACCGTCACCCGCACCCAGTCGTCCCCCGCCCGGGCCACCCCGATCCGGATCTCCCCGCCCTCGGGGGTCACCTCCAGGGCGTTGATCGCCAGGTTCAGGAAGAGCTGCTTGAGCTTTTCCGGGTCGCCCTGGATCTTCGGGTTCGGCCCCAGGTCGAGGGCGAACCGCACCCCCTTGCGGCCACACTGCTTCTCGAAGGTGCGGTGCCATTCCAGGGCCTTGGCCATCCGCATGGGCCGGGCCTCCACCGGCTGGGGCCGGGCGAAGTCCAAGAGGCCCCGGATCAGGGCCTCCAGGCGGTCGATCTCGGCGTGCATGTCGGCCACGAGGCCCCGGCCGCCCTCGCCGAGCCCCGGCTCCTCCGCGAGCACGTCGAGGCTGATCGCCATGCCGGTCAGGGGGTTTCGGATCTCGTGGGCGATGCCGGCCGCGAGCTGGCCGATCGAGGCGAGCCGTGCCATGCGCTGGACCCGCTCGTCGAGCCTTCGCCGCTCGGTCAGGTCCTGCACGATCACCGTGGCCCCCCGGGGCGGCGCCTCGCCCATGGGCACCATGCTGACGAGCAGGTGCCGGAGGCCCGGGCCCGACCCCAGGTCCACCGGGACCTGCTCCAGGTCGGAGTCCCCTTCCACGATCCGCCCCAGGGCCTCGAGCACGGGCGCCGGCCCCAGGTACCGCTCCACCGGGTTCCCCTCGGGGGGCTCCCGCACCTCCAGGAGCCGCCGGGCCGCCGGGTTCATGAGCACCACCCGCCGCCGCGCGTCCAGGGCCACGACCCCGTTGGGGGTCACCGAGAGAATGGCGTCCCGCAGATCCCTCTCCTCCCGGATCTGGCGGAAGAACTGGGTGGCCTCGATGGCCTTGGCCGCCTGGGCCGCAAAGATCGAGAGGATCTCCTCGTGGGTCGGGGTGAAGGGGTTCGGGCCGCGGGCCTCCAGGGCGAGAACCCCCAGGGTCTCCCCCTCGCTCAGGAGCGGCACGGCCAGGTGGTTTCGCCGCTCGGCCACCGGGGCGTCGGGCCTGCCCCGGTCCACCACCCGGAGCGGCCGCCCCTCCCGGGCCACCCAGCCCGGGATGCCGTACCCCACCTCCACCTCGCGGCGGGCGGGCTCCCGGCCCGTCCAGGCGGCGAGCGCCAGCCGTTCGGATCCGGGCACCCGCAGGTACACCGCCCCGGCGTCGGCGCCGGTGAGCCCGGCCGCCTCCCCCACCACCATCCGAAGCAGCCGCTCCAGGTCCAGGGTGGAGGTCATCTCCCGGCCCACCCGCTGCACGGCCAGCAGCTGCCGCACCCGGGCCTCGTTGGCCTCGTGGAGGGCCTCGTTCTCGAAGGCCAGGGCCACGCAGTCGGCCACCACCCGCACCGCGGATCCGGCCCAGGGGGCTTCGGGCCCCTCGGCCACCACCCACCCCACGGCCCGGTCGTGGCTCCGGGCCTGGGTGCGGTACCGGACCCGGCCGGGTCCCGCCGGGTCCGCGCCGGAGTCCGCCCCGGGATCGGGGGGCGAAATCTCGGCGCCGGGAGTTGTGGCCACGGGCTCCGGCGCCGCCCCGTCCCGGGCGGCCCGGAACACGCCCACCGGCCCGAACCCCATCTCCCCCAGCACCTCCACGGCGCACCGGGCCACCTCGGCGGCCGAACGGGCGGCCGCCAGGGACGAGGTGAGCCGGATCAGGGGTTCCAGGACCCGGGGGTCGCAGGCGAACGTCTGGGGCATGGGCGTTCCGGCCGGGAGGATCGGTGAAAATTCACTCTACCACGGCCGGCCCGCCCGGGGCCAACCGGTTTTCGGCCAGGCAGGCATCCAACTCGGCGAGGATCTGGTCGTCCCGGTGGTGGAGGAGCACCACGGCGTGGGAGGGGCAGGCCGCGGCACAGGCCCCGCAGCCCCGGCAGGCGCCGGGCTCCACCCGGCGAACCCGCTTGGGCCCGGAGGGCCGGACCGCCCCGGCCGGACACACCGCCTCGCAGGCGCCGCACCCGGCGCACCGGTCCGGATCGACCACGGCCACCTGGGGGTCGAGGGGCATCCGGCCCCGGAGGAGAAGGGTGAGGGCCCGGGCGGCCGCGGCCCGGCCCGAGGCCACGGCCTCGTCCAGGGTGCGCGGCCCGAGGCAGGCCCCGGCCAGGAACAGGCCGGCCGCCGCGGCCTCCACCGGCCGGAGCTTCACGTGGGCCTCCAGGAAGAACCCGTCGGGCCCCCGGGCGAGCCCCAGGGCCCGGCCCACGTCCCCGGCGTCGGCCCGGGGCCGGGCCCCGCAGGCCAGGACCACGAGATCGGCCTCGGTCTCCTGGGCCTGGCCCAGCAGCGTGTCCTCCCAGCGCACCACGGCCCGGTTCCCCCGCCGGAACACCTCGGACACCCCGCCCCGCCGGAACACCACCCCCTCGCGGCCGGCCGCCTCGTACTCCTCCTCGGCGCCCCGGGCGTAGGCCCGGAGATCCATGTAGAGCACCTCCACCCCGGCCTCCGGGTTCCGGGCCCGCAGGTCCCGGGCCTGGCGCACGCTGACCATGCAGCACACCCGGGAACAGTGGAACGCCCCGGCCGTGCGGTCGCGGGATCCCACGCACTGCACGAACACGGCCCGGCCCACCGGCCGGCCGCCCACCGCCACCGGCCCCTCGGTCCGCCGCAGGACCTCCTCGAACTGCGCCTGGGTCACGACCCCGGGCACCGCGCCGTACCCCAACTCCGGGCGGCCCTCGGCCGGATCGTCGGGCCGGTAGAGGTCGTACCCCGTCGCCACCACGAGGGCCCCGACCGTCTCTTCCCTGGGGCCTTCGGGGGTCTCGATCCCGGCCCGGAACGCCCCGGGCACCCCCTCCACCGCCACCATCCGGCTCCGGAGCCACACCCGGGTGCGCGGGCTCCCCAGGACCCGCGCCGTGAGCTCCCCGAGCCATGGCCCCACCTCGCCGCCCCCGGGGAACGCCCGGCCCAGATCCGCCGCCCGTCCGCCGAGGCGGTCGGCCGCCTCCACGAGCACCACCTCGACCCCGGCCGTCGCCAGGGTGTCGGCGGCCGCGAGCCCGGCCGGTCCGCCGCCCACCACCAGGCAGCGGCGCTCCACCGGGGCCTCCGAGGCCCGGAGCGGCTCGTGGCGGCGCACCCGGGCGGCCCCGGCCGCCACCAGATCGGCCGCCTTGGCCGTGGCCGCGGCCCGGTCGGGGTGGACCCAGGCGCACTGCTCCCGCACGTTCACGTGGTGCAGCAGGTGCGGGTTCCGGCCGGCCTCGGCGAGCACCCGGCGGAACGTCGGCTCGTGCATTCGGGGGGAGCAGGCCGCCACCACCACCCGGTCGGCCCGGCCGGCCTCGAGGTCGGCCCGAATGAGATCCTGGCCCGGCTTGGAGCACAGGTAGGGGTAGTCCCGGACCAACACCACCCCGGGCTCGGCGCCGGCGCGGCGGGCCACCTCGGCCAGGTCCACGTGGGCCGCGATGTTGCGGCCGCAGTGGCACAAGTACACGGCCACCCGCCGGCTCACGCCGCCCCCCTGCGGACCAGGTGGGCCAGGGCCGCGCCGGCCGCGGCCGACCCCGAGGCCACGGCGTCGGGGATGTCCATGGGCCCCAGGCACGCCCCGGCCAAAAACACCCCGGGCCGGGCCGCCACGGCCGGGTCGCGCCGGTCGGCGGGCTCCAGGAACCCGTCGGGCCCCACCGGCACCCCCAGGGCGCCGGCCAGATTGGCCAACCCGTCGGCCGGCCGGAGCCCGGCCGCCAGCACCACGAGGTCGGCCGGGAGATCCTCGGCCCGGCCGAGGAGGGTGTCCTCGAACCGGACCCGGAGCCCCCCGCCGCCCCGGACCACCTCGGAGGGGTTCCCCCGGCGGGTCAGCACCCCGGCCCGCTGGGCCCGCTCCAGGAACTCCTCGTAGCCCTTGCCGAAGCAGCGGAGGTCCATGTAGAGCACCGTGATCTCGGCCTCCGGGAGCTTTTCCCGGAGCAGGAGGGCCTGCTTCAGGCTCGCCATGCAGCACACCCGGGAGCAGTAGGCCGCGCCGGTGGTGCGGTCGCGGGACCCCACGCACTGAAGAAACGCCACCCGGGCCGGCAGCCGGCCCTCCACCTCCACCTCGCCGCCCGTGGGCCCGGAGGCCGAGAGCATCCGCTCCAGTTCCAGGTTCGTGATGACCCCGGGGTACCGGCCGTACCCGAGTTCGGGCCGGCCCTCCCCCGGGGCGTCGGGCCGGTACAGCCGGTACCCGGCGGCCGCGATCACCGCGCCGACCTCGAGCTCCTCGACCCGTTGGGCCTCGTCGAGGCGGATCGCGTCCACGTCGCAGGCCGCGACGCACCGGGGCCCGTCGCGGCCGCACCGGCCCCGGGTGACCTGGAGGCAGGCCCTGGGGTTCACGGCGTAGGCGGCGGGGACGGCCTGGGGAAAGGCGAGATCGATGGCCGCGCCCCGGGAGCGGCCCAGGTCGAACGCCCGGGGCACGCGGCCGGCCAGCCGGCAGGCCTCGGCGCACCGGCCGCAGGCCACGCACCGCTCCGGGTCCACGTACCGGGGCCCCACCCGGACCCGCGCCGCGAACCCGCCGCCCCGCTCCTCCAGGCCCACGAGCTCGGCCCGGGTCCAGATGCGCACCCGGGGGTGGCGGCCCACCTCCGAGGTGCGGGGCGTCAGGGTGCACGACGAGCAGTCCAGGGTGGGGAAGGTCTTGTCGAGCCGGGCCATGTTGCCGCCCACGTAGTCCTCGCGCTCCACGAGCACCACCTCGACCCCGGCCTCGGCGAGGTCGAGGGCGGCCTGGATGCCGGCGATGCCGGCGCCCACCACGAGGACCCGGGGCACGGTCACCCTCCCAGGAGGACGGGCGTGGGGGAAACCACGGAGAACACGGAGGGCACGGAGGATGGGGGCGCCAGCCACCCGGCGCTCCCCCTACCGTGGTCCCCACCGACAGGGAAACCCGAACGCCGCGCCGAGGGGGGGGCACGCAGGGGGAACCGGGCGGCCGCCGGGTGGGTGTGGGGGCTTGGTCGGAGCGCGACGCCCGAGCAGCCCGGGCCGCTCGGTGCAGGGGAGCGGCCGCGGCGCGTGCCCTCACGCGCCGCAGCGGACCGAACCGAGGCGGCCCCTGCGAGGGCGTCAGCGAAGGCCGAGCCCCCACACCCACGCACCGGCAAAGCGGGGAGGCCGGCGGCTCGCACCGCCGCTCGGCCAACCGCCGCGCCCTCGGCCCCGGGACGACTCTTCACCCCCGGGCCTCCCGCACGGCCTTCGTGAGCTCGGGGACCACCTTGAACAGATCGCCCACGATGCCGTAGTGGGCCACCCGGAAGATGGGGGCCTTCGGGTCCTTGTTCACCGCCAGGATGAGCCCCGAGTCCTTCATGGCGGTCACGTGCTGGAACGCGCCGGAAATGCCGAGCGCGATGTACACCTTGGGTTTGACGGTCTTCCCGGAGATGCCCACCTGGCGCGCCTTGGGGAGCCACCCCAGGTCCACCACCGGCCGGGAGCACGAAAGGGTCGCTCCCAAGGCCTCGGCGAGCTCCCGGGCCACGTCCAGGTCCTCGGGGTCGCCGATGCCCCGGCCCACGCTCACGAGCACGTCGGCCTGGGTGATGTCCACCTCGCCGGCCGCCTCCTGGACCCACTCCAGGAACCGTCGGCCGAGGTCGGCCGGGAGGTCCTCCGTGGCGGCTTCGGCGGCGCCGGCCTCCCTCCCCTCGGCCGGGGCGAACGCCCCGGGGCGCAGCGTGACCACGGCGGTGGGGGCGTCGGCCAGCCGCACCCGGGCCTGGAGCTTCCCGGCGTACACCGTGCGGGTCGCGGAGAACCCCGCGTCGTCCGTCCCCAGGGCCGTGACGTCGGTCGCGAGCGGCGCCCCGAGCCGCGCGGCCAGGGCCGGGGCCCAGTCCATGCCGGCGGCCGAGTGGGCGCCCAGGATGAGACGCGGCCCCTCCGCCTCGGCCCGGCGCCCCAGGGCCTCCACCACGGCCGGGGCGTTTCCGCCCCGGAGCGTTTCGTGTTCGATCCGCACCACCCGGTCGAACCCGGCCGGCAGGGCGGCGGCCGGCCCCTCGGTCTCCCCCGGCCCGCCGAGCACGATCGCCGTGACCGGGCCGAGGCCCAGGCCCCGAGCCGCGGCCACGAGCTCGGCCGTGACCTCCCGGACCTCGCCGTTTCGGTGCTCCACCACCACCCAGACGCTCACAGCACACCTCCCTTGTCCCGGAGAATCTCCACCGCCCGCCGGGCCACCTCGGCCGGGCTGCCCTCGAGGATCTCGGCCTCCCGGCCCGGGGGCGGGGGCTCGAGGGCCTCGACCGTGAGCCGCCGTCCGGCCCGCTCCAGGGCGGCCGGGTCGAGGCCCAGGTCGGCCGGGGCCCTCACCTCCAGCGGCTTCGACCGGGCCTTGCGGATCCCCAGGATCGACACGTACCGGGGCTCGTTGATGCCGGTCTGGATGGTCACCACGGCCGGAAGCCGCAGTTCCACCCGCTCGAGCCACCCCGCCTCGAGCTCCCGGTCGCACACGATCCGGCCCTCCCCGAGCTCCAGCCGGCACACCAACGCGGCCCAGGGCAGTCCCAGGCGCGCGGCCACGCCGGGGCCCACCGCGGCGTAGCCGTCGTCCGCGGCCTGGGCGCCAAACAGGAGCAGATCGTACCCCTCGGCCTCGACGGCCTTGGCCAAGGCCTCGACCACGGCCGCGGGCCCCAGGCCGGGAAACGCCTCGTCCCAGATGCGCACGGCCCGGTCGGCCCCCACGGCCAGGCACCGCCGCAGGGAGTCCTCGTGGGCCTCGGGCCCGATCAGGTACGCCGTGAGGGTGCCGCCGGCGGCCTCCTTGAGCCGGGCGGCCTCCTCCAGGGCGAACCGGTCCCACTCGTTCATCTGGAAGGGGAGATCCTCGGTGCGCACCGTACGGCCGCCGTCGGCGATCCGAAGATCGGCCTCGGCCGCGTCGGGCACGTGCTTGACGAACACGGCTAGGTTCATGGGGGGCTCCTTTGACGGCTAGAAAGCTGGGAAGCTGGGAGGCGAAAAAGGGAAAACCCGCCTCACCCCTTCTCCGTGGTCTCCGTGTCCTCCGTGGTTTCGATCCCGGTTCGGCCCCCGCTCACCCCTCGATGGACGCGTCCTCGTCCGGGGCGACCGAGCGCCACACAAGCTCGGCCAGGTCCACGATCTCGAGGGCCTCCTCCAGGCCCGTGGTCTTCCGGGCGTCCTCCAGGGTCAGCAGGCAAAACGGGCAGGCCGTGACCACGGCCTGGGCCCCGAGCTCCACGGCGTCGCGCACCCGGCGCTGGGCGTTTCGCTCCCCCTCCCCCAGGCCCTCGAGCCACATGCGCCCCCCTCCGCCCTCGCAGCACAGGCTCCGCTCCCGGGCGCGGTCGAACTCCAGGCGCTCCACCCCCGGCACGGCGTCCACCACGGCCCGGGGCTCGTCGTAGATCCCGTTTTGCTTCCCCAGGTAGCAGGGGTCGTGGAACACGGCCCGCATGGGCACCTCGCGCCGGAACGGGATCCGCCCCTCCCCGGCGAGCCGGGCGAGCACCTGGGCGTAGTGCTCGGCGGGGAGCGCCGGGGCGTAATCGTTCCGGAACGCGTTCATGCAGTGGGGCGAGGTGGTCAGGATCGCCTCGGGCCCCACCTCGTCGAACAGCGCCCGGTTCGCCTCGGCGAGCTCCTCGAAGAGCCCCAGCTCCCCGAGCCGCAGGATCTCGCTCCCGCAGCAGGTCTCCTCGGTGCCCAGGGTCGTGAACGGATACCCGGCGGCCGAAAGCACCCCGGCCAACGCCCGGGCCGCCCCCTGGCACCGGGGCTCGTAGGCCGGGGTGCATCCCACGAACCAGAGGTTCGGCGCCTCGTCCCCCTCCTCCAGGCTCGGCACCCCGAGCCCCTCGGCCCACTCGACGCGCTTGCGGCGGGACCGGCCCCAGGGGTTTCCGTGCTTGAGGGCCGACTCCAGGGCGTCCATCACGGTCTGGGGGATCCGGCCCTCCTCGATCTTGAGGGTGCGGATCGACCGGATCACGCCCACCGGGTCGATGCCCCGGGGGCACCGGTCGGCGCAGGTGCGGCAGGCCGTGCAGTCCCACACCTCCTCGCGCTCCACGAGGGCCTCGCCGTCCTCCCGGAGGAGGGCCTCGTAGAGGAGCCGCCGGGAGTTCAGGGGCGAGCGCAGCCCCACCGGGCACCCGCCGGTGCACCGGCCGCACTGGAGGCAGGCGGCCAGCTCGAACCGCTCGGCCAGGGGAACGCCTTCGATGTCTCGGAGCTTGGGCACGGTGGGGTCTTCTCCGCAAAAAGGCTAGCAAGCTGGAAAGCTCAATCCCCCTGTGATTCCAGATTCGTCGCATGCTCCGGCCCGCGGAGACCGTTTTAACCGGACGGCCGTCCTCCGGGTACGCCGCGGGGACACGGCTCGGCCTACGACTCCCCCAGCCGCCCGATGACCCCGCGGGCCACGATCTGCTTCTCCACCTCCTTCGTGCCCTCGTAGATCTCCACGATCTTGGCGTCGCGGTACAGGCGCTCCACGTCGTTTTCCGCCAGGTACCCGTAGCCGCCGTGGAGCTGGAGGGCCTCGTCGGTCACCCGCACCCCGGTTTCGCCGGCGAGCCACTTCGCCATGGCGATGAGCTTGTGGTCCACCGTGCCGGCGTCCACCAGGGCCGCCGCCCGGTAGAGGAGGCTCCGGGCCGCCTCGATGCGGGTCGCCATCTCGGCCACCTTGAACTGCACCCCCTGGAACGCCCCCAGGGGCCGGCCGAACTGCTCCCGGGTGCGCACGTGGCGCACGGCCCGGTCGAGCGCCCCCTGGGCCACCCCGATGCCCTGGGCCGCCACGTGGAGCCGGGTACGGTTGAAGAACTCCATGAACTGGCGGAACCCCTCGCCCCGGGTCCCGATCAGGTTCGAGGCCGGCACCCGCACCTCGTCGAGCACCACCTCGGCCGTGTCCGAGGCCCGGATGCCCATCTTGCGCTTGAGCTTCTGGGCCTTGTAGCCGGGCCGGTCGGTTTCCACGAGGATGCAGGAATGGCGCTTGTGGCGGTCGGGGGCGTGGGGTTCGGTGAGGCAGTACACGATGAGGAAGTCGGCCAGGGTGCCGTTGGTGATGAACATCTTGGTGCCCGAGATCACCCACTCGTCGCCGTCCAGTACGGCGGTGGTGCGGGCGGCCGAGATGTCGCTTCCGGCGTCGGGTTCGGTGATGGCCGCGCCCATGATGGCCTCGCCCGTGGTGAGCGGCGGGAGGTACCGGCGCTTTTGCTCCTCGGTGCCGTAGAGGAGCAGGAGATCCGAGCCGAACACCACGGACCCCAGGGCCTGGCCGAGCCCGGGATCGGCCCGCCAGAACTCCTCCACCACCAGGCAGAACTCCAGGTACCCGAGCCCGGCGCCCCCGTACTCCTCGGGGAAGAAGATCCCCTGGAACCCCAGGTCCGCCGCCTGGCGGTAGAGGTGTTTGGGGCACTCCTCCTTCTCGTCCGCCTCCCGGGCGTATTTGGGGAACTCGTTCTGGGCGAACTCCCGGGCGGCCTGCTGGATGTCCCGCTGCTCGGGCGTGAGGGCGAACTGGGTCACGGCGCACCTCCTCGTGTCGTCTCCCACCGGGGGGCCACCCCGTGGACGAAAATCCGGTAGAAATGGCCGGCCAGGGCCTCGGGGTCCACCGGGCCGTCGGGCCGGTACCACTGGAAGATCCAGTTCATCATCCCCAGGAGCGCGAAGGCCGTGACCGTGTCGTCGAGCCCGGCCCCGGGGTCCTTCACCCCGGCCACCAGGCGCCGGGCCATGGCGAGGTACCGGCGCTGGCGGGCCTTGAGCTCCTCGCGGCGCTCGGGGCCCACGGCGTCCACCGCCGTCGAAAGGAGGGTCAGTTCGTTGGGATGGGAGGTGAAGAACCCGACGTACCGGCGGATCCACTCCCGCACGCGCTCCTCGGGGGGCGCGTCCAGGGCCAGGGCCGCCTCGATGTCTTCGGTGACCCGGTCCATGGAGAACGAGAGGATCTCGTAGAGGAGATCCTCCTTCGACCGGTAGTAGTAGTAAAAGGCGGGTTTCGTGACCCCCAGGGCGTCGGCCACGTCCTGGAGCGTGGTGCGCTCGTAGCCCCGCCGGGCGAAGAGCCGCGCGCCCACCGCGAAGATCTGTTCCCGCCGGTCTTCCCGGGTAACGGGTTGAGCCACGGATCGCCTCGCTCGCGGATGGAAGGGCCTGGCGGCCGGGCCGCTCGGCCGCCGAGAGGCCCAGAACCGATCCGATTCCCTTCGTTTCTTTTGCCCGACCTTGCGGGACCGGCGGTCGAGCCGCGACAACCCCACGGCCCGGGTCTCGGTGGGGAGGCCGGCCCGCGCCCCGCCGCTTACTTACCGGACGGTAAAATCCCATACCCCCCCCCGCCGTGTCAAGGGGCTTCCCGCGTCCCCCGGTTTGCTTGAAGGGCCGGGGGCCCTCTGCTAGCATCCTACGGTCTTTCGCCAGGGGGTCCTTGCGTTTTCGTTCTCTCATCCGACGGGGCACATGTCCGACGCGCCGCGCCTCACCCTGGGCACCGCAGGGCACATCGACCACGGCAAGACCTCGCTCGTCCGCGCCTTGACCGGCATCGACACCGACCGGCTCAAGGAGGAGAAAGAGCGGGGGATCACGATCGAGCTCGGGTTCGCCCACCTGGAGCTGCCGAGCGGGGTCGGGCTCTCGGTGGTGGACGTGCCGGGCCACGAGCGGTTCGTGCGCCACATGGTGGCGGGCGCCGCCGGGATCGACCTGGTGCTCCTGGTGGTCGCCGCGGACGAGGGGGTGATGCCCCAGACCCGCGAGCACCTGGACATCTGCCGGCTTCTGGGCGTGCGCCACGGCCTGGTGGCCCTCACCAAGGCCGACATGGTGGACCCCGACCTGCTCGAGCTCGCCCGGGACGACGTGGAACTCGCGGTCGAGGGCACCTTCCTCGAGGGGGCGCCCATCGTGCCGGTGAGCGCCGTGACCGGCCAGGGGCTCGAGGACCTCCTGCGGGAGCTCGACGCCCTGGTGGCCAAGATCCCGCCCCGGGGCAGCCGGGGGGTGTTCCGGCTGCCCGTGGACCGGGTGTTCACCATCCGGGGGTTCGGCACGGTGGTCACGGGCACGGTGATCTCGGGCGCCGCGCGCCGGGACGACGAGGCAGTGGTGCTGCCCCGGGTGCGGCCCACGAAGATCCGGAACATCCAGGTCCACGGCCGGGAGGTGACCAAGGCCGTGGCCGGGCAGCGGGCGGCGCTGAACCTGGCCGGCCTGGAGGTGGACGACCTGGAGCGGGGCGCCACGGTCGCCCACCCCGAAACCCTGGCCCCCACCCGGATGGTGGACGTCCACCTGGAGCTCCTGCCGGACGAGCCCCGGGCCCTTGCCGACCGGGCCCGGGTGCGGCTCCACGTGGCCGCCCAGGAGGTGCCGGTGATCGTGGCCCTGCAGGAGGGCGACCGGCTGGCCCCGGGGGAGGCGGCCTACGCCCAGCTTCGCAGCCCGGAGTGGTTCGTCGCCTGCCCCGGCGACCGGTTCGTGCTCCGGGCCTTCTCCCCCGCCCGCACCCTGGGCGGGGGGGTGGTGCTCGACCACCAGCCCCGCAAGCACCGGGGCAAACGGGCGGAAACCGTGGAGAGCCTCCGGGTCCTCCACCTCGGGGAACCGGCGGACCGGCTGGCCCAGTTCCTGGCGGCCCGGGCCCACCGGGGCATGACGCCGCTGGAGGCCCAGGTGGCCCTGGGGAGCACGATCGACGAGGCCCGCAAACTCCTCCAGGCGGCCGTGCGGTCGGGGGTCGCGCTCGTGACCGACCGCAAGGCCCAGCGCCATCACCATCGGGCCGTGGTGGAGGACCTGGAGACCCGGGCGGAGAGGATCCTCGAAGGGTTCCACGCGGAAAACCCCCTGCGCCGCGGGCTGGGGCTCGAGGAACTGCGGGGCCGCCTGCCCCGGTTCGCCGATGCGAAGCTCGTGGAGTTCACCCTGGAGCGGCTCGCCGCCGAGGGCCGGATCGCCACCGAGGGGAACACGGTGCGGCTCTCGTCGTTCGTGCCCCAGCTCGACGCGGCCGACGAGGCCGCGAGGGGGCGGATCCTCTCCGTCATGGAGCGGCGCCGGTTCGAGGGGCCGACCTTGGCGGAACTGGCGGCCGAACTCGGGGAGGACGAGCGCACGGTCCGCCCCGTGGTGGAGTACCTGGTGGAGCAGGGGATCCTCCACCGGACGAAGGAGGGCTACCTTTTTCGGACCGAGGACCTGGAGGGCCTGGCCGACCACGTGGTGGCGCTTTTCCGGGAGAAGCCCGAGATCGGGGTGGCGGAGATCAAGGCGTTCACGAACACGACGCGCAAATACACGATCCCGCTCCTCGAGTACCTGGACGGCAAGCGCATCACCACCCGCCGGGGCGACGTGCGCCTGCCCGGGCCCAAGGCGCGGGCGAGGGATCCGGCCGCCGAAACCCGAGGCTAGGGGCCGGAACGCCCGAAAGGGGAAGGAGACCCCGAGGGGAGCGCAACCGGGTTGCCATCTGCGGCCCGCGCCCCACCCGGGCCGCCAGGGGATTGACCGCGGACCGAAGGCTGACCCTTCGATGGGAACCCAGACCTGGCCGATCGTGCGCTACCAGCACGGGGGGTTTCACCGGCTCGACGACGTGGTCGTGCGGGAGGAGCCCCTCACCCTCTACGTGAACGACCGCGAGGTGGTGACCCTCCTCACCCTCGGGGACCACCCCGTGGAACTGGCGTTGGGGTTCCTGCGGTCGGAGGGGTTCTTCCAGACCCGCGAGGAGCTCGAGGCGTACCGGGCCGAACCCGGGGCCGTCCGGGTGCGGGTGCGGCGGGACGTGGACGCCCTTTTGAAACTCATGGACCGCCGGGTGGTCACGACGGGCTGCGGCAAGGGCACCACCTTCTATTCGGCCCTGGACGGACTCCGGACCCGGCCCCTCCCGGACGGGCTGCGGGTGGCGCCGGGCCAGATCCTGCGCCGGATGCAGGAACTCCAGAAGCGCTCGGGCCTCTACCGGGAGACCGGGGGGACCCACAACGCGAGCCTGTCGGACGGGGAGCGCACGCTGTGCTTCCGCACCGACGTGGGGCGCCACAACGCGGTGGACATGCTGGGGGGCTGGGCGTTCCTGGAGGGCGTGGACACGGCCGGAACCCTGCTCCTCACCACGGGCCGGGTCTCGTCGGAGATCCTGCTCAAGACGGCCAAGATGGGGTGCCCGGTGCTGGTGTCGCGCTCGGCGCCCACCCACCTGGCCCTGGAACTCGCCCGGGACCTCAACGTGACCGTGGTGGGTTACGTGCGGGGGGAGCGGTTCAACGTGTACACGGCCCCCCACCGGATCGCCGGAACCGACGAACGACCAACGAAAAGGGATAAGGCCGATGAAGCCGGAGCAGCTTGAACGTTGGAAGGAGAAGCTCCTCGCCCTCCGGGACGAACTGGCGGGCGAGGTGCAGGAACTGCGCGAGGAGGGGTTCTCCCTGGGCACCGATGCGGTGCAGGACGTGGGAGACGACGCGGCGAACACGTACAACCGCCAGGTTCTGCTCAACCTGAGCGAACGCGAGCGCGAGCGGCTGCGCCAGATCGAGGAGGCGCTGGAGCGGATCGCCGACGGGAGCTTCGGCCGGTGTGAGGACTGCGGGGAGCTGATCCCGGAGGCCCGGCTGGAGGCGGTGCCCTGGGCGACCCTGTGCGTGGAGTGCAAGGCCCTGCGGGAGAAGGAAGGGAAACCGGCGGGGTAGGCCCCGGGGGAGCCGACCCGGGAGGCGCCCGTGGCCTGCCCGGTCGTTCCGCGCCGTCGGACAACGGACCCGGACCGCGTGCCGGGGTTCGAGGGGCCCCGAGGCCCCGGAAGGGGTGACGAGGTGAAAAACAAACTGGCGGTCGTCGCGATCGTGCTGCTGCTGGTGGCGTTCGGGTACGTGTTCACCCTGAACCCGGGGTCCGTGGAGTTCCAGATCTATCCCGGCACCCGGGTGACCACCAGCGTGGCTTTGGTGATCTTTCTTTTCTTCCTGGCCGGGTTCGGCGTGGCCTTGGGCCTGAGCGCGTTTCGGGAGGCCCTGCGGTCGTTCGGGTTCTGGCGCCACCGCAAGGCCGACGAGCGCCAGGCCGAGGCCCGGGCCCTCCTTCTGGCCGGCCGCGCCGAGGCGGCCATGGGCAAGCACCGCCGGGCCCTGCGGCTCCTCCGGCAGGCCCGTCGGAAGGCCGGCGACGAGGCCCTCGTCGCCCTGGAGATGGCCCGGGTGGAGCTGGCCGAGGGCCGAACGGAGAAGGCGGAGAAGGTGCTCAAGGACCTCCTGGCCCGCGATCCCTCCAACGCCGAGGCCCTCGTGCAGCTCCTCGACGTGTACCGGCTCCGGGGGGACTACGAGGGCCAGGTCGCGGTGCTTCGGCGGTGGCTCGAGCGCGACCCGAACCACCGCGAGGCGCTCTCCCGGCTGCGCGACCTCTACCGGGAGCGCGGCAACTGGGGCGAGGCGGTGCGGGTCCAGGAGAAGCTGGTGACCCTGGCCGAGGGCCGGGAGGCCAAGGCTGCGGCCAGAAGGGAGTTGCTCGAAATGCGGTTCCGCCAGGCCACGGCCGACCCGGCCCGGCCCGACGTGGCGGTGCTCCAGGAGCTGATCCGGTCGGAGCGGGAGTTCGCCCCGGCCCACCTGGCCCTGGGGGAGGCGCTCCTGGCCGAGGGCCGAGCCGACGAGGCCCTCCAGACCTGGATCCGGGGGTATCAGGCCACCGGGCAGACCGGGCTTCTCATGCGTGCCGTGGACGAGGCGAAACGCAGGGGCACGGAGAAGGACCTGGCGAAGACCCTCAAGAAACTGAGCCGCAAGAACGAAGCCGGCCCCCTCTTTCTCGCCCGCCTCCTTTTGGACCTCGAGGAGAACGAGGAGGCCCTCAAGGTCCTCGACCGACTGCCCGCCCCGGTCGCGGCCACCCGGGCGGCCCGGCTTCTCAAGGCCGAGGCGCTCCACCGGGCCCGGTCGTTCGACCTGGCGGCCGCCGAGTTCCGGGCCGCCGTGGCCGGCGAAGGTCCCGACGGCCCGGGATTCGCCTTCGTCTGCTCGGCCTGCGGCCGCCGCACCGCGATCTGGCAGGTGGGGTGCCCGGGGTGCTCCCGGATCGACACCCTGGAACTCGACCTCGAGGCCGTGCCGCCCCGGACCGAGAAGGCCCCGGTGACCCGGGAGGCTGCGGCATGAGGCCCGCGGCGCTGATCATCCTGGACGGCTGGGGGTACCGGCCCGACGGCACCCACAACGCCGTGGCCGGGGCCCGTACCCCGAACCTGGACCGGCTGTTCGCCACCGAGGCGTGGACCACCCTCGGCGCCTCGGGCCTCGACGTGGGGCTGCCCGAGGGCCAGATGGGGAACTCCGAGGTGGGGCACCTGAACCTGGGGGCCGGCCGGATCGTGTACCAGGATTACACCCGGATCAACCTCGCCATCCGGGACGGGAGCTTCTTCGAGAACCCGGTCCTCGTGGACGCCTGCCGGGCCGCGAGGGAGGCCGGGGGAGCGGTCCACCTCCTGGGCCTCGTCTCCGACGGCGGGGTCCACAGCCACCAGGAGCACCTCTACGCCCTCGTGGAACTCGCCAAGCGCCAGGGGCTCGACCGGGTGTACGTCCACGCCTTTCTCGACGGCCGGGACACGCCGCCCCAGAGCGGCCTGGGCTACATCGAGGCCCTGGAGCGGGAGCTCGCCCGGATCGGGGTGGGGGCCATCGCCACGGTGAGCGGCCGATACTATGCCATGGACCGGGACAACCGTTGGGACCGGGTGGAGAAGGCCTGGGCCGCCCTGGTGCGGGGGGAGGGGATTCCCGCCCCCTCGGCGGCGGAGGCCGTCCGCTCGGCCTACGCCGAGGGCCAGACCGACGAGTTCGTGGTGCCCCGGATCATCCACACCCCGGCGGGCCGGCCGGTGGCCCGGGTGGCCGACGGGGACGCCGTCGTGTTCTTCAACTTCCGGGCCGACCGGGCCCGGGAGCTCACCCGGGCGTTCACCCAGCCCGGGTTCGACGCCTTCGACGTGTCGGACCGGCCCCGGCTCAGCCGTTTCGTCACCTTCACCCTCTACGACGAGACCTTCGACCTCCCGGTGGCCTTTCCCCCCGAGCGGCTCGAGAAGATCTTCGGCGAGGTGGTGGCCGAGGCGGGCCTCAAGCAACTCCGGATCGCCGAGACCGAGAAGTACGCCCACGTGACCTACTTCTTCAACGGCGGGGAGGAAACCGCCTTCCCCGGGGAAGACCGGGTGCTGATCCCGAGCCCCCGGGACGTGGCCACCTACGACCAGAAGCCCGAGATGAGCGCCTTCGAGGTGAAGGACCGCCTGGTCCAGGAGATCCGGCGGCGCGCCTACGGGCTCATCGTGGTCAACTTCGCGAACCTGGACATGGTGGGCCACACCGGGGTGTACGAGGCCGCCGTGCGGGCCGTGGAGGCGGTGGACCGGTGCGTGGGGGAGGTGGTGGCGGCCCTCCGGGAGGAGGGGTACGCGTTCCTCCTCACCGGCGACCACGGAAACGCCGAGGAGATGTGGGACGAGCCCCACCGTCAGCCCCACACGGCCCACACCTCGAACCGCGTGCCCTGCATCTTCTCGGACCCGGACCGGCCGGGCCTGCGGCTGCGCGAGGGGGGGCGGTTGGCCGACGTGGCGCCCACCCTGCTCCGGGTGCTCGGGATTCCCAAGCCCGACCCCATGACCGGGGAGGACCTCGTGGCGGGGTGATCCGGGCTCTCGCCCACGCCGCCTGGGGCGCGGTGCTCGACGTGGTGGTGCCGCCCCTGTGCCCCCGGTGCGCCGAATCAGCTCCCGGCCCCACGGGCCTTTGCCCAGACTGCTCCGCAAGCCTCGACCTCCTCGGGGAGCCGTGGTGTCCCACGTGCTCCCTGCCCTACCCCGGTAAGACAGCCTCCCATCCCTGCCCCCGTTGCCTCGCCGCGCCGCCCCCGTTCCGCCGGCTCCGGGCCTGGGCCGCCTACCGGGGGGCGGCGGCCGACCTCATCCAGGCCATGAAATACGGGGGTCGGATCGAGGTGCGGTCCACCCTGGTCCGGTGGGCCCGGGAGGCGCTGGAGCGCCACTATCCGGAAGATCACTACGATGCCGTGGTGCCGGTCCCCCCGCCCCGGCCCGCGTTCCTGCGCCGGGGGTTCGACCTGCCCGGCATCCTGTCGCGGGCGGTGGCGCCCCACAGCGGGGCCCCCTGGCGCCCCCAGGCTCTACACAAGGACCCGACCGCCCCGGACCTGGTGGGCCGGTCGGCCCCCGATCGGTTCCGCCAAACCGCCCGAGCCTACCGGGCCTCGGAGCGGCTGGACGGGAGCGTTCTCCTGGTGGACGACGTGGCCACCACCACGGCCACGGCCCGGGCCGCCGCGGCGGCCTGCCTCGCGGCCGGCGCCGCGGCGGTGGACGTGCTCGTGCTCGCCCGGACCCCTTCCCTCGAGCCTTCCGACTAACTTCGGTCTACGGTCGCCGGTCCCGCGGTCTTCGGTCCCGTGGTCCAGACGGCCGCGGCTCACCGTGTAGCAGGGGCGGAAGTGATTGTTTCCGCGAATAGGCCCCGCCCCGCGGCCTACCGGAGATTCCAAGTAACTTCCCGCTAGGACGTTAGGAGGCTCGGACGCTAAGACTCCAAAATCCTTTTGGATTCCAGCGTCAGCGGCTGTCCCAACCCGTGGGAGCGGCTTCCGGGCCGCGACGCCCTTTCTTTCGGGCCTTGCGGCCCGGATCGCGGCGTGGACGCCGCTCCCACCCTGGACCCTGACTCGGATGTTACTGTCCTGCGTAGCGGAACCCTAAGGGGGCCGTGGGGAACTTCCCTCTGACCGGGCCCGCCCTTTGCAGCACGGATGGGGGAGACGCCCCGTTGAAATGGACATCGAAGGACCCCTGTGGTAAGAAATGCCGGCCGTTTTTCGGCCGATCCGGGGGGCGGCCGGAGGTTGCCTCAGCGAGGATTCCCATGGACCAAAAGTCCGATTTCGTCACCCTCTCCTGGACCTCCCGGGCCACGGGCGAGGCGAACCGGCTGGTGCTCTCTCGCCGGTTTCTCCTGGTCAGCCTGGGCGTCGTTCTGGCCGCCGTGCTGCTGGCGGTGGTCGGCACGGCCACCGCACTCCGGTTGCAGGCCGAAAGCGCCGCCCTGAGGGAGAGGTTGGCCCGGGTGGAGGGCGAACGGGCCGACCTGGCCGAGCGGCTCGCCGCGGCCCGGGCCGAGATGGAACAGGTGAGGGAGGGCCTCGCCCGGGTGCGGGCGGAGGAGGCCAAGATCCGGTCCTGGCTGGGCCTCGAGACCGATGCGGGCGAGGATTCGGCGGCGGACGTCCCCGCCGAGGAAGGGGGAGGGAAGGGGAGCCTCGGCGATGTGGGGCTCGACGCGGTCTCGCCGGCCGACCGGACGGCTCAGGCCGAGGAGGACGCCTCACCCGGCACCCAGGCCCCCCGGCTCCTGGACGAGGTGCGGTCCCTCGCCACAGACCTGGGGGATCTCGCCCGGGCCGTGGAAGCCCAGAAACGCTCCTGGGACGCGATCCCGGCGATCACCCCGGTGGACGGGGAGCACTGGATCAGCTCGGGATTCGGCTGGCGCCGGAGTCCGTTCACCGGAAAGCGGGAGTTTCACAACGGAATCGACATGGCGGGCCGTAAGGGCACCCCGATCGTGGCCCCCGCCGACGGCACAGTGGTGCGCGTGGTGCGCGACCGGAACCTCGGCCGGTCGATCACCCTGGACCACGGCAACGGCATCCGGACCATTTTCGGGCACCTGGACAAGGTGCTCGTGAAGCGGGGCCAGCGGGTCAAGCGAGGCGATCGGATCGCCACCATGGGCTCCAGCGGCCGCCGGTCCACCGGCCCCCACCTCCACTACTCGGTCAAGGTGGACGGCAAATACGTCAACCCCAAGCACTACCTCCTGGACCGCGGCCGGGTCCCCTACCCGGTCGCCCGGAGGTGATCCCGTCCCGGAAGCCCTCGAAAGCGCCCTGGGCTACTCCTGGCGTCGAAAAGGACACCCGTGGTTGCCACACTCCCGGCAGGGGTTGTAGACGCCCAAACTCCCCGTCCCGGAGTTGGGGAGGGGCACCATCCCAAACACCCCGCTCACGGATTTTCGCGGTTTCATGAAGCAGGACGGGGTCAGGGTGACGGCCACGTTCCCGCCCTGAAAGAGGGAGAACAGGCGCCGTTGATCCTCGAGGGGCCAGTCACAGTAACCCGGGCTGAACCGCAACGTCACGGCGAACCCGGAGAAGGAGGCATGCTCGCCCACCAAGAGGTGGTACCGTTCCACCAGGCTTTCGGCCGCGGCTGACGCAAACGCATCCAACAAAAACGCGTCCGCCACACGCCCTTCGCCCGCCCACCGTTCGACGAAACGCTCCAGACCCTCGCCCACCGTGGCCACGAACACCCGCACAGCGGATGCGTCCCGGAGCGCCCGGGCCAACCGCGGGCTGCGAAAACGCACCCCCTTCCCCACGGTTACACCCCGTGCATCGACGCTCGAAACAGCCACCTCGACGTCCCACACCCTGGGATGAAGCAACGAGGTGGCCATGTCCCAGATCGTGTCGAGCCGAGCCATGAACTGCGCTGGAGCATTGGTCACACGGTGCATCCCAAGCAGACGGAGCACCTCTCCAGGATCGGGCTCGGCCGACGGCACCCATTCTTCGGGGGCCATCGTTCGGAAGCGTTCCCTGTCCACAGCCGGCTCACTTGCGAAACGGGTTTGGCACCCACCGTCCCTGGTGTGCTCTCACATGGGCTGAAGCGTCCGTTGTTCTGGCGAACGCGTGGATCCGGGTACGGTTGTGAGCCACGCTCACCGCTTCGCTTTCGACAAAAAACGCTGCGTCCGCATCCACCTCATCGCCGGTCGCCTCGTCAGTCACACGGACCCGGGCTCCAGCAGGTAACGGGACCGCCAATGCGCACGGGATCGAACAGAACACCTGTCTCGTGCCGTCTGGCAACAAAAACTGTACCCGCCCGATCGTGTTCGAAGCGGCACCGCACCGCATGCACCGTGGTCCGTCGGGGCGGTCTTGCAGACCCGATCCGAACCCGAAGGCGACCGCCGCCAGAAACACCAGGGGCCCGACCCACCCCTTCATGGGCCGATCCCCCGGCCCAAAGCGTACGCCCCCAACATACCCGCCGCCGACAGCACGAGCCAAAACCCCGCCCGGGCTAGTGCCGAGTCCATCCGAAGGGACTCGCCCCGAAGGTCGGGACGGACCGCTCCCAAACACGCCACCCAGCCCCCCCACGCCACGCAACCTAGCCCCAGACCGGCCAGCAGCACCGCCGGCGCAGCGGCCGGAACCCGCTGGAGCAGGCAGTACGGACAATGGTGGTCGATCAGCCCCATCATCTTCGGGGCCCACCGTCCCAGGAGCACAGCGGGACCCGCGACGACCAACCCCCCTGCGGTGAGCATCGTTCCCCCCCACAAGAACCCGCGGGAGCTCCTACCCCCCGGCCGGCCCAGAACCGCCAGCCCGCCCAAGCTCCCGGCCAAACTCCCCCACAGCCACGCCGTCGGAAGGTCCGTCGCGGCCGCACCCGGGATGTCCGTTCCGGAAACGTCGAACACGGTCGTGCAACACGAGACGGAAAGCGCCTGCCCCGGGGGCGGGGTCAAGAGGTGGTGCCACGCCCAAAGCCCCGTGCCCGCGTGCACGAAAGCCGCCAAGGCTCCGACGGTCAATACCCCTCTCACCGTGCGGCCTGAAGGGTCTCCTGCTCGGTGCTCCAGGAGGTACGTTGCAACGCCGGCCCCTGCCAGCACCATCACCGTTGGAAACCCGGCTTCTACCCACCGGAGCGCCGGAGGCCCGGCCCGGAGGACCCCGAACACACACATGGCCCCGGGCGTAAAGGGGATCCGAGCCGCGAGCCCCAAGTAGTACAGCACCCCCCCCGACACCGCGAGAATCGCGATCACCCCGACCCCGCCGAGCAGCAACAAGGACCCGGCCCCGGCCGGGTCCTTGCGTCGCACGGCCCCCGCTCCCACCAAGGCCGCTGCCACCAACGCCTGTAGCAAGAATAGGAACCGGCTCAACTGGACGAAGGCCACTCTGATTTCCTTTACGGATCGAGGGGTTGCAAGCAGATCTTCCGATCACGCGGCCTCGTCCACAAGGTCTCGTGGCTCGCCACCACCACCGTGACTCCGCGATCGTTCTCTTCGCGCAGGACCCTCTCCACGACGCGGGCCGTTTCCGGGTCCACCTGGGCGACCGGTTCGTCCGCGAACAGAACCGAGGGCTTATGGACCAAGGCTCGGGCCAGCGCGACTCTCTGCCTCTGCCCACCAGACAGCTCCCACGGGTAGTGGTCAGCCCAGTCTTCCACTCCCAAACGGCGGAGTTGCTCTACAGCCCGCGCCCTTCGCTCCCGGCGACCAAGCCCCTGCGCCGCCAGCAGTACTGTCACATTCTCCCACACCGGGGCCCGTTCCAGGTATCGATCCCCTTGGAAGGCAACCCCTCCGAACCGCCGTCGCAGCCGGGTCACCTGGGGTTCCGGTAGCCCGGTGATTCGCTCTTCCCCCCACCACACCTCCCCTCTGTCCGGCCGAAGGAGTCCTGCCAGCGCGTGAAGGAGGGTGGTTTTCCCCGACCCGGACGGCCCGGTGACGAACAGCACCCCTCCGGCGGGCACTTCCACATCCACACCGAACAAGGCCCTCACCTGGTGTCCTGCCCGGGCTTGGAATGTCTTCTCCACCCCTTCCGCCCGCAAAGGGATCAAACGCATACCTCCAACGGAGGGCGCCGCGCCAGCCACCAAGTGGGCACCAACGCGGCCGTGATGACCAGGGCCTGCGACAGCATCACCGCTGTTAGGAGAAGGTCGAGCCCGAAGCGGTAAGGGGGACCTGCGAGGGGCACCGACGGTAATCCGCGGACAAAGCAGGGCGCCAAGAACGCCGCCTTCCCGAACCCGACCCACAGCCACGCGAGCGCCACGGAACCCGATGCGGCGAGAAGCGCCAATAAACAGTTCTCCATGGCCACGCAGGCCAGAACCTCCTCCGTGTACCAGCCCAAGGCTTTGAGCAAGCCTACCTCTCGTCCCCTCTCCCCCGCAGAAAATCCCAAGACCACCCACATCGCCAAGATCGAGCAGGCGAAGGCCGCCCAAAACAAGGCCGTAAACACCCCTCCGGTCACGCCGTAACCCGCCTCGACCAAAGCTTCCACCAAGGACCGATCCTGGATACGCACCGAACCGACGCCTGCGAGGCCCCGGATACGCGCCGCAACCACGTCGGCGAACCCCGGGCGCACCCACACAAGAACCTCCGTCACCCGGCCGGGCCGGGCAAACAGGTCCTGGGCATCGCCGAGGCCCATCACCACCACATTCTGGCTCCACACTCCGGCAGACGGAAGGAAGGCTCCCGCCACGGTGAACACCTGGGTGGGGTTCCGAGGAAACGTAAGGAGGTCCCGCGGAGACAGGTTCAAGGCCCGCGCCAACTCCGCTCCCACCAGCACGTCCCCCGGGCCCTCGATCCCACGGCCCGTCCTGGGGACATCCCAGCCGCCCGCGCCCTCCACCCCGAGCACCACGGCGAGCACACCTCCCACGTCCGCGCGCCCCGTGATTCGAGCAACCGCCCGCTCCACCCCGGGCAGCATTCGGATCGCGTCGACCACCGCCTCGTCCAGGGGCCTTGTCCGCCCGAACGCTTCGCCCGTAACGTAGAGGTCGGCGCCCGCGGCAAGGCTTGCGCGGGCCTCGTGCTTCAACCCCCGCACCACGGCCACCCCTGCGAGATACGGAACGAGCGCCGCCGACAAGCACACGCCCACCGCAACAGCACGGAAAGGGTGGCGGGCCAGGTTGGCCGCGGCCATTAAGGCGAGTTCCCGAATCCGCGGGCTCACCGCCAGACCTCCGGGAATAGGCCCACCACCGAGGCAGCGTCCGGGTTCGGGAAGATGCGCCCTGGCAGCGGTGCGCACAGCGTCTCGTCGACTGGCGCTAATCGGAGGTCGAAGGAATGGAAACTCCACCGGGGAGCTACGGCGGCCCCGAGTCCTAGGCCCCCCGCGGCCCTCTGGAACGCTTCCCCTTCCGGCGCCGTCGCCACCGGCGTCAGGGCTACCGCAAAGGCAATGCCCGTCAGAACCGCGCTCAGGGCCAAAAGGCCCCGTCCGGGCATGAAGGACTCGGTGGCCCCGGGAGTAGTCATTGGGTGCGATGCCCCATGCCTTTTCGGAACGGGCCCTCCAAGGCCTTTTGGGCCCCCACCCAGTCCAACACCCGCCCCCCGAACCCCTTTTGGAATCTCTCCGCGTCGTCCCTGCGGGCAAACGCGATCAGGCCGGGGGCCATATCAGGCACAGCCGCCGACCCGAATACGTACCACGCGCCGCCCGCGTCCACGCGTTGCCCGGAGATAAAGTCTGTAGCCCACGCGCGTTGCACCCCCCTAGATCGCGCGAGTAGGATCCCACACTGAACACCGCAAGCCACCAGTCGGGTTCCGTCCGCCGCCACCAACTCGAACCGGGTGTGCGCATGTGCGGAAAGATCCATCCCGCACTTGGCACACACCTCCCGCTCGGTGGCTTGGCCAACCCCCGAGAGAAACGAAACCAGGAGTCCCAAGATCGCCATCGCGCGCCATCGGCCGTGCATCATCTCGCGGCACCTCCTCCACGCCAGCGCATCAGCCCACCCCCAGATACTGGCGCTGGGTCGCCTCGTCCAAGTCTGTGGGACATCCGCTCCAAACGGTGCGCCCCCCCTCCAGGATATACACCCGGTCGCACATTCCCAGGGCCGCCTGAACGTTCTGTTCCACCAAAACCGCCCCGACCCCCTTCGCGTTGATGGCGCGCACGGTCTCGTGGATCGCCTGCACCAACAAGGGCATCAATCCCTCGCTGGGCTCGTCGAACAGAATCAGGCGGGGATTGGGGATCAAGGCCCGGCCGATGGCCAGCATCTGCTGTTCTCCCCCGGACAGGGTACCGGCTTTCTGGGCCCGCCGCTCCTTCAACCGGGGGAAATATTCGAACACCTGCTCCAACCGCTCCGCGGGCGGCCGCCCCTTCGGATGGGCGATTCGCAGGTTCTCCAAAACGGTCAACTCGGGGAAAAGGCCCCGGCCCTGGGGGACGAGGGCGATGCCCCTCCGCGGGATCTGATGGGGTTTGAGTGCCCGGAGGTCTTCCCCCTGGAACTCCACCGTGCCGCGGGCGGGTCTGACCAGCCCCATCACCGCCTTCAGAGTTGTGGTCTTGCCCATCCCGTTTCGCCCCAGGAGCCCAACCAACTCCCCGGGCCCGACCTCGAAATCCACCCCGTGGAGAACGTGGCTCTTCCCGTAGAACGCGTGCAGTCCTCGCACCTTCAACACGGCCGCCACCCTCCCAGGTATACGCGCTGCACCTCCTCGTTGGCGCGAATCTCGTCGGGGACGCCCTCGGCGAGCACCTTGCCATAGTGAAGCACGGTGATGCGGTCGGCCAAGCTCATCACGAGGTCCATGTCGTGTTCGATGAGCAGGATCGTCCGGCCCGGCGCCAACTCGCGGATCTTTTCCACCACCACCGCCACCTCCCGGGCGGACAACCCGGCCGCGGGCTCGTCCAGTAGCAACACCCTCGGATCCCGGGCCAGGGCCAGCCCCACCTCCAGGAGTCGCTGCTCCCCGTACGCGAGCTCCGACGCCGGTTGGTCCGTTTTCGTCTCCAGGCCGAGAAACGCCAGGAGTTCCCGGGTCTTGTGGTCCTCGCTCCGCCACCGCCGCGCCGACACCCACGGGCTCTTGATCCGTCGGCGCGAGGCGACCGCCAACCACAGGTTTTCGTACACGGTGAGCCCCGGGAAGATCGAAGTGATCTGCATGGTCCTGGCCACCCCCAACCGGGCGATCCGGTGGGGGGGGAGACCGGCGATCTCGGTTTCGCCCAACCGGATGCTGCCCTTGTCCGGGGCATACCTCCCTGTGATCACGTTCATCAGGGTGGTCTTGCCGGCCCCGTTCGGGCCGATCAGGGCGCGCAACTCGCCCGCGGGAACCCGTAGGTTCACGTCGTGGAGCGCCATCAACCCCCCGAACGACTTGTGAACCCCCCGAACCTCCAGATCGCTCATGCCCGCTCCCGGGTTCGGCTCCATTTTCTCCACGCCCCCACGATCCCCTGGGGCGCCAGGATCACCGACAGGATCAGGATGGCGCCCACGAGCAACTCGCTGCCTTCCATCACCCGCCGGGCCGCATGCTCGATCGCCATGAGAAGCGCCGTTCCCAAAGCCGGGCCGGCGAGGCTCCCGGGCCCTCCCACAATGGTCCAAACGACCGCCTTGCCGGAGGTGGTCCAGTGCAGAAACGCCGGGTTGGCAAACCGGCTCAAAATCGCGAACAGCCCGCCGGCTAACCCGGCCGTCGCCCCGGCGACGACAAACGCGAACAGCTTACAAAGCTTTTCGTCGTACCCCAGCAACCCCATGCGGGTCTCGTTCTCGCGGATCCCCCGGAGCACCCATCCGAACGGGCTGCTGACCAGCCGGACCAACCCGAGGGCAGCGACGCATACGACGCCCAGGGTGAAGTAGTACCCCCGGATCGGCTTGGCGATGGAGATCTCCCAGCCCCCCAGGACCAAGAGAGGGCAGGCGCAGGTCATGCCGTCGTCCCCCCCCGTGAGCCACACCCAACGCTGGGCCACGAGATACCCGATCAAGGCGAAGATGATGGTGATGAGGACGAAGTGGATCCCCGACACCCGAACCGCCACGAAACCTACTAACAGAGCGAGCAGGGCCCCCACGAGGACGGCCAGGCCGAGACACGGCAGGGCCGAGAGATCGAGCCGGCTCACCCCTAGCGCCACAGCATACCCCCCCGCCCCGAAGAACAGGGACTGGCCAAAGCTCAGAAGCCCCGTGTACCCGTACACCAGGTCGAACGACATGGCGAACAGGGCCCACACCAGGATCTCGCTCAAGAAGATCTGGTTGAAATACCCAAGATGGGGGGGCACGACGACCAGGGCCGCCAACAGACCGGCTGTTCCGATCCGCGGCGCCAGGGCAACGAACCGGGCGCCGGTCCCGCTTCGCGCCATCAGGCCGCCCTTTGCAACAGGCCGTGCGGTCTCCACAGGATCACTCCCACCATGATGACGAGGCTCAGGACCCGGGCCGAGGTGGGATCCACGTACAGACTTGCGATCCCCTCGACCTCGGTGATCAGCACCGCCGCGAACACCGACCCCGGGAGGTTGCCCAACCCCCCGACGATCACCACGATGAACGCGAGGATCAGCACGTCGAGTCCCATGAGAAAGTTCACGCTCACGATCGGGGCGGCGAGCACCCCGCCCAGGCCGGCCAGGGCCGACCCGAGCCCGAACGTGAGGAAGTACACCCGCTCCACCGGCACCCCCAGAGCCAGGGCTGCCTCGGGGTTCTGGCTGGCCGCCCGCATCCACAGCCCCACCGCAGTGCGTTGAAGAAGCGCGGCCACCCCGGCCACGGCGAGGACGCTGAATCCCATGACCACGAGCCGGAAGGCGGGGTACTGGATGCCCAATAGCGGAAACCGCGCCGTGACGGGGGCGGCGATCCGCTGGGAGGCCCCCCCGAAGGTCAGGAGCACGGTGTGTTCGAGGATCAACATAACCCCGAAGGTGGCCACGATGGTGATGACGGGGTTTCCTTCCACCCTCCGCAGCACGCACCGCTCCACCCCCAGTCCCAGAAGGCCAACCGCCAGGGGGGCGACGGCGAGCGCCAACCAGAAATGCCCCGTGGCCTCCACCACGTACCAGGCCACCACCGCCCCGAGCATGTAGAACGCACCGTGGGCGATGTTGATGACGTGGGTAAGGCCGAAGATGAGGTTGAGCCCCAAGGCGAGCAGGGCCACGATCCAACCCCACACGAATCCGTTCACGACGACGAGGGCCAGCTGTGCCACGGGGGGCCTCCCGGCCGGGGGCGGGAACCGCCCGCCCCCGGCCCCTGAATCACGTCCAGAACTTCCGGAGATCCACGGGCGGCTCGTACACCGCCTGCTCCTTGGGCAACACGGCGATCCGGCGGAGCCGCAGGTCTTGCTCCACCCGGACCAAATAGTGGTTATGGAACCCCTGCTGGTCCTCGGCTCGCATCTCCAAGGCGCCCTGGGGGAACCACGGTCCCGGCTCGACGCGCAAAGAGAAGAACGCGTCGTGGAACGCCTTGTTGTCCTTCTTGGATTTCCAGCCCGAGGCCTCCACCGCCTTCTTGATCAGCCCCACGTACTCCCACCCGGACCAGTAGTGGGATCCCACGATCACCTTCTTCGGGTTGGTGGCGTCCCGGCCCTCGGGAGTCACCCCCACGGCCTTGCGGAACGCCGCTTCGTAGGCCCGTTGCGGCTCAGGGACCTGGTCGAGGTACCGGGGGTGGTACGACAGGAAATGCATGCCGACCGCCTCCTTGCCGATCTGCTCCATCGAGATGCCGTCGGCCGTGCAGATCACGGAGAATCGCTTCATCCGCTCGTGCAGCCCGATCTCCACCGACTGACGCATCACCCCGAGGGCCGCCGATCCCAGGAACGCCGTGAACAGGACCTCAGAGTCCCCGTGGACCTTCTGCAGGTACGGGATGAAATCGCTCGTTTTCGGCGGTGCCTTGATGACCTGGACCTCGCCGCCGGCACTCCGAACCCGGCTCCCGAACTCCTCTGCCAGGCTACGGCCCCAGGCGTAGTCCGCCACCACCATGGTCCACTTCTTACCCAGGTTGTCGAAGGCCCACTTCCAGCCCACCTGGGCCTGCATCCGCGCGTGGGTGTGGCAGCGCCCGATGTACGGACTGGCTTTCTTGCCGGTGATGCTCGCCGACATGGCCCCGCCGGAGAAGTAGAACGTGTCGGTTTCCTTGGCGATGGGGGCGGAGGCTAGGACGACACCCGAGTGGACCGAGCCGATCACGAAATCGGCCTCTTCCTCGTAGATCAATTGCCGGAGGTTCCGGGGGCCGGTTTCGGCGGAACTTGCCGTGTCCGCCACGACGAGCTTGACCTCCCGCCCCGCGATGCCCCCTTCGGCGTTCACCTTGTCTACGGCGGCCTTCACAACCCGCTGGAACCAGTACCCGTAGGTCGCGGCGACCCCCGTGATGTCCGCGTGGAGGCCGAGGACGATCGGCTTCGGGCTCCCCCACGCGAACCGCGTCAGCCCCAGCGAGGACGCCGTGAGGACGCCGGCTCCGGCGACGGTGCGGGATAAGAACTCCCTTCGGGTTACCCCCCGTGGCCTCGTGTCTTCGTTTCGACGCATTGCGACCTCCTTTCCGACGCATTCCCGCGCCGATGAGGGGAGAGGAAGTGACGGTGTCCGATTCAGAACCAGCCGCCCGCAAGCAGGAGGCGGTCCACCGCCTGGGTGAAAGCGTCGTACGCAACGTTCAAGGTCGGGCTGTACACGGTCTCGCTCAACGACAGGCGATGGGGCGGAACCCCTTCCCCCACGGCCAGGATCGCCCGGTCGACCAGCCGGGCGGTGCCCGGACCGCCCACGGCCTGGACCCCTACGATGCGTCCCGTCGCCCGCAGCGCCCGCACCTTGATCTCGACCCGGCTCCCTCCGAGTTGCGGTTTGGCCAGCACCCCGCGGGACCGCACCGCCACCGTGTCGAGACCCCACCGCTCGGCCAGCGTGCCCGTGAGGCCGCAGGTGGCCACCGTGAGGCCGAACAGTTCGATGCCGAACGGCAGGCACGTGCCCGGGTACTCGAACCGGGGGCCGTAGTGGATGTTTCGCGCCACGAGCCGGCCCGAGCGGTTGGTGTGCGAGGCCAACATGGGCAGTACCGGGTGCCGCTGCCCCGTGACCCGCTCCCAGGTCTCCATGCAGTCTCCGACCGCGTACACCGAGGGGTCCCGGGTCCGCAGGAACGGATCCACCGCCACCCCCCCGGTGGGCCCGATCTCCAGCCCGGCCGCTCGCGCGAGCTCGACCCGCGGCCGCACCCCGGTCGCCAGGAGGACGAAATCCGCCCGGACCTCCCCTTCCGGCAACGCAACAACCTTCTCCGCCCCTTCGGTCCGCACGGCCCGGACTCGAACCCCCGTGCGTAGGTCCACGCCCCGGTCCCGGATCCGGTCCTCGAGGCCGGCCGCCATGTCCGGGTCCAGGGCCCTGGGCAGCACGTGATCCTCCCCCTCGATCACGGTGACCCCCTCGAACCCCCGCTCCACGAGCCCCTCGGCGACCTCCAAGCCGATGGCGCCGCCCCCGATCACCACGGCCCGCCGGGCCCCCTCCACCGCCTGGGCGAACGCCAGGCACCGCCGCACATCGGATGTGAGATGATACTCCCGGACCCCATCGAGCCCCGGGATCGGAGGGGGGGCCGGCTCGGCCCCCGTGTTCAGAACCAACACGTCGTAAGGCACGACACCGGCCGCGGTCTCCACCTCCTTGCGCTCCCGGTCCACCGCGTGGACGGGCGTCTCGTAGTGGATCCGGGCGCCGACCTTCTCGTACCAGCCCTTCCCGGCGTAGAACATGTCGTCAAACCCCACGCGGCCCCGGAGAAAGTAGGGTTGCTCGCAGACCACATAGCCCGCGTAAGGCCGGTCGGTGAAGATGTCGATCCGGGCGTCGTTGCCCAGGGCTCGAAGCTGTCCCGTCAGGGCGTGCGCCGCCCCCCCCGCCCCGACGACCACCACGTTGAGACTCACGCGCTCACCCCGCCGGCGGCCCCGACCCTGCCGTACTCTTTGGCAAAGCGGGAGAAGTGGGCCACGTTTTCCGGCTTGGCGGCCGGGGACAGCTCGCAGGCCGAGGACAGGATGAAGCCCCCCGCCGGCGCGGCCGTGTCCACGCAACGGCGCACCTCGGCCTCGATGTCGGCCGGGCTGCCCTGCTCAAACGTGGTCACCGGAACGTTCCCGATGATCACGACCCGGCCCCGGTTTACTTCCACCATGCGCTCCAAGCTCGAGGCGCTGTCGATGGAGAGCGCCACGATGCCCGTGTCCACCACGTCCTCCATGATCGGGTCGATGAAGCCGCAGATGTGAAGGGTCACCGGGATCTTTTTCTCGCGAAGCGTCTGGGTCAGCCGGCGATGCACCGGCTGGATGAGATCCCTGTACATTCTCGGGGAAATCAAACTGCACGAGGCCGCCGCCTCCGAGTAGCTCACCCCCACCCCGCACTCCCGCGCCACCTCCGCGGCCGCCACGGCCACCTGCAGGGTGAGCTCTAGGAGATCCCGCACGTAGTCGGGCCGGCGCATGGCGTCGAGGATGAGGTTTTCCGCCCCCCGCAGATTCGCGGCGATGGTCCACGGCCCGACGAGCAGGCTTCCGACCGGGACGTCCCGGACCTGGGAGGCGACCCGCTCACACGCTTCCCAGTAGGAGGGGAACCGCCCCGCGTTGCGCACATCCGGAACCTCCAGGCGGGCCAGGCGTTCCGGTTCCTCCGCCAGAGCGTACCGGTGGGTCTGACACATCTGGCCTTCCGGGAACTCCACCTCGGTCCCCATGGCCTCGGCCTCGGTCAGGAGGTCCCGCATCATCACGACGATGTCGGGTTCATACGCCTCGAGAGCTGCCAACTGGCCGTCGGCCAGGGCCCGGGCGTCCGTGTAGAACGAACGCAGACTCGCGCCGGTCAACCGGATGGTGTAGGCCCCCAAAATGGGGTAACTGGGAATCCGGTCGGCGTGGGTGCGCCGAAACGCCGCTTTGACCCTGTCCTTTCCGGTGATCCGCTCCGCGCTCATGCCGACGCCTCCTTGCCGGGACGGTCTCCCTCGTCGATCCCGGCCATCTGGAGCGCCAGGCGTTTCATCTCCTGGAAGTCCGCCAACCGCTGCACCATGATCTTCTGCGCCTGGACCGGCCCCGCTCCGTGCCAGGTTCCCACCCCGTGGAGCCCCGCGGTCCAGTTCTGCAGGAGCTTCGTCACCCGGAGGATCTTCTCGGCCGGGACGTCCGCCCCGAACCCGTAGTACTTTTCCATGTACTTGCGGGTCTCGGGGTTCTCCAACTCCTTGAGGCTGGGCATGGTGACCAGCAGCCCCCCCCCGATGTCCCCCGCCAGGGCCATCATCCGCCAGAACGCGTTGCAGATGTTGAGCTTGGACACGTTGCCCAGCAGATCGTCCGGGAAGTAGACCCCGGACCCGGGCACCTGCTCCTTTCCTTCGATCGCAGCGGCCTTGGAGCAGGCCCGTACGGTTTCAAGCAGGGTGATCATCTCGGTGAGCTGGTCGTTGATGTGGGGCACCTTCTCCAGGCCTTTGAACTCCTGGATCAGGCGGGCGGCCCCGATGAGGATTTTGCCGAACCCCACCTTGCACGACCCCCCGCACACCATCCGGTGCATCTGGGCGAACCGGGTCACAATGCGGCCCGCGTACTTCGTCTCGCCAGCCAGGAACACCCGTTCCCACGGCACGAACACGTCCTCGAACACGATCATCGAGGTCTCTCGTTGCCCGAAGCGCGGGTTTCCCAGTTCTTCCGGCTTTTCCGCTACAAGGCGCTCGGCGGAGTACGGGGTGAACTGGCAAACGTAGGTTACGCCCTTCTCCCCGTTGGGAATCGCGAACGAAAGGGCGTAGTCTTCCTCCCCAGGACGGCGCGCCCCCTGGGGCATCACAATGGTCCAGTCGCAGGCATACGCGCCCGAGATGTTGATCTTCGCCCCCCGCACCACGATCCCCTTGTCGTTTCGGTCCACGATGTGGAGCGACAGATCAGGGTCGGCCCACTCCCCGAGTTTCTGGTTCCGGGGGCCCCGCGGTTCGGTCATCGCCCCGGCGACGGTGAGATCCTCGTCCTGGACGTACCGCAGGAAGTCCATCAACCGGCCGTGGTACGAGGTGCCCAGGTCCCGATCGACCTCGTACGTAGTGGCCGCCAGGGCGTTGAACGCGTCACAGCCCACGCATCGATAGATGCAGGTCCCCAGGTGCTCGGCGGCGTACAGCCCGGCGGCCGCCCGCTGCAGAAGGTCGTCGGTGCTTCGGTTCAGCGTGTTGTAAATGTTGCACGGCTCCCCGGTGAGGTGGCTCGGGCGCGTCAACACCTTGGCGCCCTCCGGGTCCATGGCCCACTCGTAACTGGCCAGGTTCGCCTCCACCACGGTGCGGGTGACGGGGTGTTCGGTGATGTCCTCGACCGCCTTCCCGTCCATGAACACCCGAGGTTTCATGGCCTTCGCGCGCTTCAGGTAGTGCTCCGGACTCTTGACCGCCATGTTGGGCCTCCTCGTTTGGGGCCGGCCGGAGGCCGGCGCTATCCGTTGGACTTTCGCAGGTCCACGAGCCGTTTCGCCTTGTGGGTGGCGCGGGGAATCGCTCCCTCCTCGAGCACCTTCACCCGCCGGGGACGTACCCCCGTGCGAACCTTGACCCGTTCCGAGATCTCGGCGGCGATCTCCGGCTCGGGCCTGCCGGCGGCGGGGTCCCTCTCCACCTCGACGTCGAACCGGGTCAGGTGCTCCTCCGTGTAGACGACGATCCGGTACTCGCCCGTGATGCCGTCGACGTTTCGCACCACGTACTCGATGTCGCTGGGGAACACGTTCACCCCGGAGACGATGAACATGTCATCGATGCGCCCGTGGATGTAGATCCGGGCCAGGGTCCTCCCGCACGAGCAGCGTTCCTTGACGCATTTGACGATGTCACCGGTGCGGAACCGGATCATGGGACGGGCGCGTTTTCGAAGCGTGGTCAGGACCAGTTCGCCCATCTCCCCCTCGGGCACCGGCTCGTGGGTCTCCGGGTCGAGCACCTCGATCAGGGTATGGTCCTCCGCCACGTGGAGGCCGTCCTTGGCCTCACACATCCCGGCGTTGGCCCCGAAGATGTCGGACAGCCCGTAGAAGTCGTAGACCTCGGCGTCCCAGAGTTCCTCGATGGCGTTGCGGGTGGCCGGGATGGACCCTCCCGGCTCCCCGGCCACGATGATCCGGCGGATGGCGAGGTCACGGGCGGGATCGATGCCTTGCTTTCGGGCCGTCTCCCCGAGGTACCAGGCGTAGGACGGGGTGGTCCAAGTGACGGTGGGTTTGAACTCTTTGAGGATGAACAGAAGCCGGTCGGACGGGATCGCGCCGGCCCAGATGCACAGGGCTCCCAGTTTCTGGGCCCCGATGACGTCCGGACCGCCCACGAACAACGTGAAGTTCAGGGCGTGAACGTACCGGTCTGTCGGGCGCATGCCGGCGGCCCAGAACAACCGGGCCTGCACGTCCTGAAATTCCTCGAAATCCTGGCGGGTGAACGGGCTCAGGGTCGGGACTCCTGTGGAGCCACTCGATGCCGCCACGAACACGATCTCCTCCTCCGGCACGGCGACCATGTCGCCCAGGTCCGGGTGGGCCACCTGCCGATCGCGCTCGATCTTCTTGTTGGTGAACGGGAACCGCCCAAGGTCCGGTAGCCCTTTGAGATCCGACGGCCGCACTCCGGCCCGGTCGAAGGCCTCCCGGTAGTACGGGGCGTTGGCGTAGGCAAACGCGAGATGTTGTTTGAGCTGGTCGAGTTGCCACTTTTCCAGGGCAGCTCGGTCCATGGTTTCGAACTCCTCGATCCAGTACCGTTTAAAGCCCATGGGCACCTCCTGGAAGTAGAATCTTGTTTTGTCCTCCTGCCAAAGCAACCTCCATGCCAGCGCACTTGTCGGCACAACTGCTTTGCCGGGAAGGCATACCTCAACGGAGCTCCGCCCAAACACAGGTGCAAATTTCCCCAGCCGGGGAAATTTCCCCAGACCCCCGCCCCAAAAAAAGAAGGGCCCCCGTGGGGACCCTTCTTCGTACGGCGTGCCGTCTTTCCGGCTGCGCGTCAGAGGGCGATGCCGACCAATTTGGTGTCCAGGTACTCGTCCAGCCCCTCCGATCCCCCTTCCCGCCCCAGGCCGCTTTCCTTTACCCCGCCAAACGGAGCACAGGCCGCCGTAGGGTTGATGTCGTTCACGCCCACGATCCCAAACCGTAGCCCTTCTGCCATGCGCAAAGCCCGAGACAGATCGCGGGTGTACACATACGCCGCGAGTCCGTAATGGGTGTCGTTGGCGAGGGACAACGCCTCGTCCTCGTCGCGGAACGGGGTCACCGGGGCAACCGGACCGAAGGTCTCCTCCCGCCACACCAGGGTGTCCGGTCCCACGTCTGCAAGCACGGTGGGCGCGTAGAAACACCCCCGGTCCAGGGGCGGGTCGAGGAGCCGTCGGCCGCCCCGCACCAACCGGGCGCCTTTGTCGACGGCATCGGTCACATGTCGGTGCACCTTCTCGATCGCCGCCTCGTCCACCAGGGGCCCGATGGTGGTCCCTTCCTCCAACCCGTGTCCGGCCCGCAACCGGTCCACCCGAGCGGCCAGGGCCTCGAGAAAGGGTTCCGCCACCTCGCGCTGGACCAGAATTCGGTTCGGGCAGATGCACGCCTGTCCGGTGTTGAGGAATTTCACGAGACTGACCCCTTTGGCCGCGTATGCGGGGTCCACGTCTCCAAACACCACGAACGGGGCATGCCCCCCGAGTTCCAGGCTCACCCGCTTCACCCCGCCGGCGGCCCGACGGGCGATGGCCTTCCCCACCTCGGTACTGCCGGTGAACGTGACCTTGCGCACCCTCGGGTCGTCCAGCCACGCATGGGCCACCGGCACGGGATCGGACGCCGTCACCAGGTTGGCCACCCCCGGCGGAACGCCCGCCTCCTCCAGGATCCGGAAAACCTCCACGGCGCACAGCGGGGTCTGCTCGGCCGGTTTGAGAACCACCGTGCATCCCGCCGCCAAGGCCGGCGCTACCTTTCTCGTGATCATGGAGACCGGGTAGTTCCACGGCGTGATGGCCGCCACCACGCCCACCGGCTGACGTAACGCGAGGAATCGCTGGCCGGCTCTCGGCGAAGGGATCACCCTACCGTAGGCCCGTTTGGCCTCTTCCGCGAACCACAAGAGAAAATCCGCCGCGTACCCCACCTCGTTGCGGGCCGCCCGCAGCGGTTTTCCCTGCTCGCGGCTCATGAGACGGGCGAGGGCCTCGCTCCGGTCCACCATGAGCCGGTAGGCGCGGTAAAGCACGTCGGCCCGCTCGTGGGCCGACAGCACCGCCCACGGCCCAAACGCACGCTGGGCCGCGTCCACCGCCTCCCGAGCCTCCGCACTGCCTCCTGCGGGAACGCTCCCCAGCGGCTCGCCCGTGGCAGGGTCCGTGGACACGAGCTCGCCACCCGTCCCCTGCTTCCTCCAGGTTCCGTCAATGAACATCGTCACTCTCCCGCGCGTCGGGGCCACCCTTCCCCCCGGGCCGGCTCCCTTCCTAGCCCGCCAATCGGCCGGCCCGATAGGCCTTCAAGTACCCCATGCAGTACGGATCCGCCCCCAGGAGCGCCTGGGCCGCGGTCAGGACCGCCATGAGGGCCTCGTCCAGGGGGTCGATAATCAGCGCGTCGAGCCCGCTTCCCACCGCGAGAGCCGCGAACACACGGTTGAGAAGACGGCGGTGGGGCAGGCCGTACGATACGTTCGACAACCCGCAGATCAGGTGGACATCCGGGAGCGCTTCCCGGATTCCAGCCACAGCCTTGAGGAACTCCTGTCCAAAGGAATGGTTCGTGGAAACCGGCTGCACCAGGGGATCCACATATAGGTTCTCTGGGCGCAAACCGTTTTGGACCAGGCGATTCACCAGGCGGTCGGCCACCCTGATCCTCTGGTCCGCCGTTTCGGGCATGCCTTCGTCGTCCATGCAAAGCGCGACGAGCTTGAGGTCCGTCCCCCGAACGACGGGCAGCAAGGCCTCGAACCGGGCTTGCTCGAGGCTGATGGAGTTCACCATGGCGGGGCCGGAGTGAACGGCCAACGCCTGCTCCACAGCCCGGGGATCAGGGCTGTCGATGCAGCACGGCGCGCCGACCGCCTCCTGCACCGTCTGCACGAGCCAACACAGGTGCTCGGGTTCTTCCCCCACAAACACCCCGGCGTTCACGTCGACGTAGGCGGCGCCGGCCTCCACCTGGCCCCTGGCCAACTCGCCGATCGCTTCCGCGTCACGGGTTCGGATCGCCTCCGCCACGGGTTTCCGACTTGCGTTGATCAGTTCTCCGACGATCAGCATTCGGATCTCCTCCTACGCCGCCAGACCAAGCAACCGTCGCGCCAGTGCCACCGCCCCGGGAGCATCATCGCTGTAGCCGTCCGCGCCGATTCGCTGCGCAAACTCCGGGGTGACCGGGGCGCCGCCCACCATCGTCTTGAACGGTAGTCCCCGCTCGCGGATCAGTTGGACCGTGGCTTCCATTTGGGGCATGGTGGTCGTGAGCAGGGCCGACATGCAGACGATATCGGCTTTGGCCTCCGAGGCGGCCTCGAGGAACCGCTCGGGCGCAACGTCGACTCCGAGGTTGAGCACCCGGAACCCGGCCCCCTCCAGCATCATCGCCACGAGATTCTTTCCAATGTCGTGAAGATCCCCCTTCACCGTGCCGATCACGACCGTGCCCTGGGGTTCCACGTCTCCGGCGGCCAGAACGGGGCGCAGCACCTCGAGCCCCGCCTTCATGGTCTGGGCCGCCATGAGCAATTCCGGCACGAACGCCTCTCCGGCACCGAATCGCCTCCCCCACTCGTCCATCGCCGCGATCAGGCCCCGGTTGAGGACCTCCGACACGGGACGGCCGGCCTCGAGTTCCGCTTGGACCAACCCGGCGATCTCGTCCTCACGGAATTCCATGACCGCGCGGTAGACGTCTTCCAGCGCCATGTCTGCCTCCTTTCCCACGGGTTCATCACAGCGCCCTCCCACGGGACGGCACAAAGCAAGTAGCGTTCCCATTGGAGGTGGTGCATCCCGGGGGAGAGGCACGGGGACGTGGGCAAAGAGAAGAGAGAGACGTCACATGGGCGCCGGTCCCTACGGGGTCGGAGCCTGCCATCGGCAGCGGAAAGGGCGTCGGGCAGGCCGGGGGAGGGCGGTTCGAACCGCCGGCGTTTGGAGCACGCCAAGGCACGCGGCCCGCCGCCGACACCACGCACCCACCGATGGGCGGCCCCCCTCGGCTCCGGGGTTCGCTGCCCTCTACCCTGGGACGTTCTCCCCATGCGGGGAATTCTCCCCGCCTCCGCGGTAGGAGATGCCGAGGCGCCGAGCGTGGTATCGAAATGTCGCCCGGTCGATGCCGAGCAGGCGGGCGGCCGCGGCCAGACTCGGGGCCTCGCGCAGGGCCCGTTGGATCAACTCCCGGGACAGCGCGTCGTGGGCCTCGGCAAACCGGGGGATCTGCGCCGTGTCGGTCCTCCGGGCGGGCGGGACCGAGTCCGAGAGCTCTGGGGGGAGGTGTCGCGCCTCGACCCGGTCCCCCACATCCTCCAAAAGGAGAATTCGTTCGGTGAGATTCCGCAGTTCCCGCACGTTCCCCGGCCACGAATGCGCCCGCAACCGATCCTCTACCTCGGGGGACACATCGGGGGTGGAGCGCCCCAGGGAGACGGCCGTGGCACGGAGGAAAAGCCGGAACAGGGGCACCACGTCCCCGGGCCGCTCGCGCAGGGGCGGCACGTGGATCGGGACCACGTGGAGCCGGTAGTACAGATCTCGACGGAACCGCCCGGCCGCTGCCTCCTTTTCCAGGTCCCGGTTGGTCATCGCAACGATCCTGACGTCCACCCGGCGCCCCCTCGTTTCGCCGATGCGGCGAACCGTGCGGTCTTCCAGGAACCGCAAGAGCTTGGCCTGGAGATCGAGGGGCATCTCCCCGATCTCGTCGAGAAGCAGGGTGCTCCCGTGCGCCTCCTCCAAAATCCCCTTACGGCCCGTGTCCGCTCCCGTGAACGCGCCCTTCACGTGACCGAAAAACTCGGATTCCAGGAGGTGGGCCGGTAGAGCGGCGCAGTTCACCTCAAACAACGGGTGCTTCCTGCGGGGCCCGAGAAAGTGGATGGCCCGGCCCACGACCTCCTTGCCGACCCCGGTCTCCCCCGTGATCAAAACCGTCGCGGTCGGGCTCGCCGCAACCCGCCGCGCCTGGTCCATCACCTCCCTCATGGCCGGGCTCTGGCACACCACCCCATCGGGGTCAAAGGAAGCGGCCAGGGTTCTCTCGAACTGTCCGACCCGCTCGGTCAGGCACCGGGTTTCGAGGGCCCGATCCACAACCAGCGTCAAGTGTTCCACGTCGAAGGGCTTTTCGACGAAATCGTACGCCCCGCGTTTGACGGCGTTGACCGCCGTGCGCACCGTCCCGTACGCGGTGATGAGGATCACCGGGACCTCCGGCGCGGCCGATCGGATCCAGTCCAACAGATCCAATCCCGCGCAGTCGGGCAGCATGAGGTCCTGGACGACCGCATCCACCCCCTCCCGTCGTAGGATTCGGCGGGCCTGGCGGGCGGTCGCCGCCGCCAACACCCGATGTCCCGCTGCCCGGAAGGCCTCGTCCAGGGTCATCCGGATCGATTCCTCGTCATCGATCACGAGGATCGTTCGCTCGCTCAAGCTCCACCCCCCGCCGCCGGCAGCGCCAGATAGAACACCGTCCCCCTTCCCTCCTGGCTGTCCACGAGCACAACGCCCCCATGGTCCTCGGCGATACGATGCACCAGGTACAGCCCCAAACCGGTCCCTTCCCGGCGCGTGGTGAAAAACGGGTGAAACACCTGGGCGAGCACGTCGGGCGGCATTCCCTCCCCCGTGTCCCGCACCCAGAACACCACGCTCCGCGCGGACCTGGAGTCGGGCATCCCGTCCCGGATCCACCGCCACAACCCGTCCACGTCGTCCGCCCCGCGGTCCGACGGGGCGACCCCGAGCGTCAGGGTGCCCCCGCCGCGCATGGCCTGGGCCGCGTTGATCACCAGATTGAGAAGGGCCTGCTGCACCGCCGCCGCGTCTCCGAAAACCGGAGGGCACCAGGCCCACTCTCGCCGCACCCAGATTTTTCGGCTTTCCAAGTCTTTGCGACAGAGCAGCAGGACACGCTCATAGAGTTCCGCGGGAACCACGGGCCCCTTACCGGTGCCCCCGGGTTTGGAAAAACGAAGAAGGTCCCGCACGATCCCGTTGAGCCGGTCGATCTCCTCGATCACCTTCTCGATCAGCCGGTTTCTCGGGTCTAGGTCCTGGACCCGACTCTGCAGAATCTGGACCAGTCCGCTGATCCCGGCCAGGGGGTTGCGAATCTCGTGAGCCACCCCGGCCGCCAGGGTTCCCAACGCGCTCAGGCGCGCCATGCGCTGGAGGGTTTGCTGAATCCGCTCCTTCTCCGTCACGTCGGCCGCGATGCACACCACTCCGACCCGGTGGCCCGAGGCGTCCCGGAGGGGCGCCGTAGAGACCGAGTACATCCGGTCCGGGCCGATGCGCACCGTCCGATCCGAGACGAACGTCCCCCCGAGCCCCTCCCGCATCCACCGCAACAGCGGGCGCACAGCCTCCCGCACCTCCGCCGGCAGGCTCTCCTCCGCCCGTGGCACACCGAGTTCCGGAAGGCCCCACGCCCCCAGCGCGGCCGGATTTGCCGCCGTGAGCCTCCCCTTGGCGTCCATCGTGAGCACCGCCGCCGGGATGTTCCGGAACACCGCTTCCAGGAAGAGTTGCAGCCGTCGGATTTCCCGGCTTTTCTCCTCGACCTGGCTTTCCAGTTCCCGGCTAGCCCGGAGCGATTCAATCGCCACCCCGATGTGGCGGGCAAAGATCTCGAGAAAAAACTTCTCCGTCTCCGTGATTTCCTCCCCGGAATAGAACTTGTCGATCGTGAGCACCCCGATCGCATCCTCGCGTCCGAGGATCGGAACCGCGCAGTATTCCGGGGTCGAGGAGGTGGCGTAGCGAAACTTGGGGGAGACGCGGGGGTTGGAACGCGCGTCGCGTACGTGGACTAACTTGGCCGTGCGCAGCGCGTCGATTTCGATGGCGGTTTCCCGGGTGAGATCGTACCCGATACGGCGGTGGATCACCCCCCCGTGTTCCATCCGGATGAGATCGATCGCTGCCGCCACCCGCAGATAACTGCCTTCGCGGAGATAGATGAGGCCCCGGTCGAACCCGAGGCCCTCGAAGGCCTTCACCACGAGGACATGGAGCAGTTCGTCCATGCTCCTCGCCGTGTGAAGGGCGATATTCATGTCGTTCAGGGCAACCAGAGCCCTCCGGTACTGCGCCAAGAGTCCGTTCTGTGGCTCGTGGGAATCGCGAGGCATGCCCCCATTAAAGCCTCCCCGGCGGCCACGGCGCAAGATCAACCCCGGTTATGCAGAGAAACGCTACCCCTTACCCCCCCACCTTGTGCATAAGGGGACGGTCCCGGGGGCCGTCGGGGGCGGCCGCGATGCCGTGGCCCGGCGGCTTGGCCGAGACGGCGTCCCGGAGCACCCGGGCGAGCTCGGCGTCGTCCGCGCCCGAGCGGAGCACGGGTTTGAGGTCGATCTCGTTCCGGGAAAAGAGGCAGGTGCGCAGCTTCCCCTCGGCCGTGATCCGCATGCGGTTGCACGAGCCGCAGAAGTGATCGCTCAGGGGGCTGATGACGCCCACGGTGCCGCCGCCGGGAAGCTCGAACACCCGGCTCGGCCCGCCGTGGGAGCCGTTGGCCCGGGGCACGAGGGGGCCCAGGGTCGAGAGCACCCCCAGGATCTCCCGGGCCGGAACGACCCGCGCCTCCTCCCAGTCGGCCCCGGCCGGCATGAACTCGATGAACCGGACCTCCACCCCCTCGTCCCGGGCGAAGGCCGCGAAATCGAGGATCTCGTCGTCGTTCACCCCCCGCATGGCCACCACGTTCACCTTGACCGGCCGAAGCCCCGCATCCCGTGCCGCCCGGATGCCGGCGAGCACCCGTTCCAACCCCGGCCGCCGGGCGATGTGCTCGAACCGGTCGGGCCGGAGGGTGTCCAGGCTCACGTTCACGCGGCGCAGGCCGGCCCGTTGGAGGGCCTCCACCCGTTCCGCCAGGAGCACCCCGTTCGTCGTGAGCGCCAGATCCCTCAGGCCCTCCAGGGCCGAGAGCCGTCCCAGGAAGTCCTCGATCCCCCTGCGGACCAGGGGTTCTCCCCCGGTGACGCGGATCTTTTCGATCCCCAGCCGCACGGCCACGCGGGCCACCCGCAGGAACTCCTCGTAGGACAGCACGTCCTCGTGCCGCAGCGACGGCACCCCTTCCTCGGGCATGCAGTACCGGCACCGCAGGTTGCACCGGTCGGTCACCGAGATCCGCAGGTAGTTGATGCGGCGGCGGTGACGATCGGTCAGGGGCTGGGGATTGTTCATCGCAGAAGCTCCAGGGCCGCCGGATCGCGGGGGTCCACCGCGCGGCCCACGGGAACGGCGTGTTCCGGCTCCTCGCGGGGCGCGGCCGCAGGCGGGGCCTCGGGGACCGTGCCCTTCACGAACGCGGCCGTAAACGTCTTTCGGGAGCCGGGGCCGGCCAGCTTTCCGGTTTCCGCGTCGACCCTTGCAAACTCCACGCCCTGGGGTACCGGGAAATCGGCCTTCGGCCGGCCCCGGAGCGCCTCCCGCATGAAGCCGAGCCATATGGGCGCCGCAGCCCGACCCCCGGTTTCCTTACGGCCAAGGCTTCGGTTGTCGTCGTACCCCACCCAGACCACCGCCAGGAGGTCCGGGGTGAACCCCACGAACCAGGCGTCCCGGTAGTCGTTGGTGGTGCCGGTTTTTCCGGCGGCCGGCCGGCCCAGCGCCCGGACCGCCCGCCCGGTGCCCTCCCGCACCACGCCCCGCATCATGTCGGTCATCACGTAGGCCAAAGCCGGATCCATTACGGGGTCGCCTGCGGGCTCTTCGAAGGCCTCGAGCACGTTGCCGTCCCGGTCCTCCACCCGGAGCAGGAACACCGGGTCGTGCCGGACGCCTCCCGAGGGGAACGCGGTGTACACGGCGGCAAGGTCCAGCGGGCTCACGGCCGGGGACCCCAGCGCCACCGAGAGGTCGGCCGGGATCTCGGCCCGAAGGCCCAAGCGCTTCAGGAAGGACACCCCGTACCCCACCCCGATGTCCTGGAGCACCTTCACCGTGACCACGTTTCGCGAACGCACGAGCGCTTCGCGAAGGGTCGTGGCGCCGTAGAACCGCTCGGTGTAGTTGTGCGGCTTCCATTTCTCCGGGAGGTCGGGCGACTCGAACACCACCGGGGTGTCGTACACCAGGGTGGCCGGGGTGTAGCCCTTGGCCAGGGCGGCCGTGTAGAGGAGCGGTTTCAGCGCCGAACCGGGCTGGCGCCGGGCCTGAACGGCCCGGTTGAACTGGCTCCGCCGGAAGTCGTACCCCCCCACCAGGGCCAGCACCTCGCCCGTATGGGGGTCGAGGCACACAAGCGCCCCTTCCACCTCGGGCTCCTGGGCCAGATGGGCCGCAAGCCCCCCGGCCCCGTCGTCCTCGATGTCGCACCAGACGACATCGCCGGGTCGGAGCAGATCCGTGGGCCCCTTGCCGCGGCGGAGGGCCCACCCCATGGTTTCGGCGGGCATCGGGACCCTGAGTCCCCCCACGAGCACCGCGGCCCCCTTCTCCGACACCTCCGCCACGAGGCCCTGGACCCGGCTCCCGGGGACAGGAGCCGGGCCTTCCCCAAACGGCCCCGGATCGCCCGGATCCCGGTGGCCCACCGGCCCGCGGAACCCACCCCGCCGGTCCACCGCCTCGAGCCCCCGGCGGAGCGCCTCCTGGGCCGCGGCCTGGAGGCGCGTGTCCAGGGCCGTCACCACGGTGAGCCCGCCCCGCAGCACGGCGGTCTCCCCGTACCGCTCCACCAGCAACCGGCGAACGTACTCCGCATAGTGGGGGGCCACCCGGCCGAAAGGGTTCTCGTATCCCGCCAGCCCAAGCGGTTCCTCGGCCGCGGCCGCCTGCGCCTCCGGCGTGATCCACCCCTCCTCCGCCATCCGGCCCAGCACGTACCGGCGCCGCTCCAAGGCCCGCTCCGGGTGGCGGTAGGGGTCGTACCGGCTCGGCGCCTGGGGCAACCCGGCCAGCAAGGCGGCCTGGGCGAGGCTCAACTCTTTCGCCGAAATGCCGAAATATACCTCAGCGGCCGATTCCACCCCGTAGGCGCCGTGGCCCAGGTAGATCTGGTTGAGGTAGAGCCGGAGGATCTCGTCCTTCGTGAGGTCCCGTTCGATCCGCACGGCCAGCACCGCCTCCCGGATCTTGCGCTGGAGGCTTCGCTCGGGGCTCAGAAGGAGCGACTTCGCCACCTGCTGGGTGATCGTGCTTCCACCCTGCACCACGCGGCCGGCCCGCAGGTTGGTCCAGGCGGCTCGCAGGATGCCGGGGAGGTCGACCCCTTCGTGGGAGTAAAACGAGCTGTCCTCGGCCGCTAGGAACGCCCGGACGACGTGGGGGGGCAGGTCCTCCACCTGGACCAGCTTGCGCCGTTCCTGATAGAACTCGGCCAGGAGCACGCCGTCCCGGCTCCAGACCGTGGTCGTCAGGGGAGGCCGATACCGCCGCAGGGAGGTCGCGTCGGGGAGATCGGTGAGGACCTGCCGCAAGAAAAGCCCCGCGGCGCCCCCAAGGATGCCGAGGACTGCCGCGGCAACGAGACACCAGCGGGCCGCTTTGCCCATGGGAAGGGTACCGTTCCGGGAAAGGGGGAAAACCCGGCCCCGTGGAAACAGGGCCGGGAAGGGTAAACGCTTCGCCCGCTGCGCACTGTAGCACAGGGCCAAAAATCCGAACAAGAAAGCCGAACTGCATGGAACCCACTCTCGCCGCCGACAACCGGCTCATCCTTCCCACGGCCAAGATCGAGGCGGCCCTCACGGGCCTCCACCGGGCCGTGACGGCGCGGCAGTTCTACCCCCAGGGCCACCCCCAGCTCGCCGGGATCCTCGACCAGGCGTACCGGGCGTGGCGCGAGGCCGAGGAGGACTACCGCTGGGCCGAACCCGGGCTCGCGTTTCGGGACGGGAAACTCTGGCTCGGCGACGAGCCCGTGGGCGCCCGAAACCCGGCGGTCACGGGCCTGGCGCGGCTGTGGGGCCGGCACGGGCTTCGCGGACTGCGCGCGCTCCGGCCGTGTTCCAGGGATGCCTTCGCCTACCTCGTGGACCTTCTGGCGGCGAGCCCCGACACGCTGGCCCCCCAGGGGGGTCTCGCGACCCTCTGGGCTCGAAGCCCCTACGCCTCCCATCTGGAGATCGCTGCGGCCCAGGCGGTTGCCGCCCCGAAACAGCCCCACCCCCGGAGGCCCAAAGCCTGGGGGGAGGCCCTGCCGCCCGACCGCGTGCCCCAGGCCCTGGCCGACCCGGCCCTCCAGGCGCGGTGGGGGGCGCTCGGCAAACGGGGCCCCCGGGAGAAGCGGGTGTTCGACCTCCTCATGCGGCTCGGCCAGGAAGAGAGCGTGCCGGGGTTTCTGGCGGTCCTCGAGGAGGTGGCCCGGTTCGTGGGCGACTACACCGAGATGCAGCGGTTTCGCGAGGCCTACGACGTGGTCCTTTTCCTCTTCCGGGAGGCCCAGGGCATGGATGCCCTGGGGGACGAGGTCCGGCGCGACTACCTGCTCGACACCATCCGGATGCTCCTCAGGGGGGAGTTTCTCGACTGGCTCATCGGGCGCGTGGCCAGCGAAACCTCCGAGGCCGACGCCGAGGCCGGGGCCTACGTGCTCCGGGCCCTGGGCCGGCATGCCGTGGTACCCCTTGTGAACGCCCTCGTGGCCGAGAAGCGCCGCCTCGGGCGGCGCCGCCTGGTGGAGATCCTGGTGGGCATCGGGGAACCGGTGGTCCCCGTGGCCCTCAAGATGCTCGAGGACCAGCGGTGGTACGTGGTGCGGAACATGGTGACGATCCTGGGCGGCATCGGCACCCCCGAGGCCGTGAAGGGGGTGCTGCGTGCAAGCACCGATCCGGACCCCCGGATCCGGCGCGAGGCCGCCCGGATGCTCGGCCGTTCCCGGTTGCCCGAAGCCGAGGAGCGGATCCGGGAACTCCTTGCCGACCCCGACCCCTCGGTGCGGCTCATGGCCATCTCGGCCGCGGCCGCCCGGCGGTCGGCCGCGATGGCCGACGCCCTCTGGAAACTCTATGACAGCATCCCGGTGCGATCGCCCCAGTGGGACCTCAAGCCGGCGGTGCTGCGGGCCCTGGGCCGGATCGGCCACCGGGAGTCGGTGCCGCGGCTCCTCCGAGTCGTCCGCAAACGCCCCTGGTTTCGGAGGTCCCGCTGGGAGGAGATCCAGGAGGCCGCGATCCAGGCGCTCGGAGATCTGGGCGGCGAGGAGGCGGTGGCGGCCCTGGAGCGGGTGGCCCAGGGGGGGAACCCCCGGCTCCGGGCGGCCGCCCGCCGGGCGCTCGCCGCGGCCCGGGACGGAGGAGCCGCGTCATGACCCAAAAACTCACGCCCGGCCAAGCCGACCGCCTCCTGCGGAGCCTCGTGGGCGCGGCCAAGGCCCAAACCCTTTACCCGCCGGGGCACAAGGCGGTCGTGCGGGCCCTCCGGGCCCTCGACGGGGAACTGGCCGAGGCCCTCGCCCCCGGCGAACCCTTGCTCCTCGCCAAGACCCCTTCCCACCTCCTTTGCGGTGGCGTGTCCTGGCTCCCCGAGGATCCGGTTGCCGGGGATCTGGTCCGGTGGCTCGCGGCCCGGGACGTCGAGGCCGTGGAAATCGGGCCGGGGGCCACCGGGGCGGAGGTGGGGCGGTTCCTCGCCTGGCTCACCGGCTCCGACCCCTCCCCCTGGAGGAGCCCCCACGTGCGGCTGACCAAGGTGGACGAGGGCAGCCCGTGGGAGCGGGGCCGGCGAACCTACTTCGAGGCGCTCGACGCGTTGGAGGTCGCCTACCGGGAGGCCCAGGAGGGGCGGATCCCCGACCCGGAGCGGGCCTGCCGGTGCGTCCAGCAGTTCATGGGCATCCTGGAGGAGGACCCCGCGGTGGCCCAGGGGCTCGCGCTCCTCAAGAGCTACGACCGGTACACCTTCCACCACAGCGTGAACGTGTGCCTGCTGGCCCTCTCCCTGGGGCAGCAGCTGCGGCTCGGCACAGAGGAGACCGAGCGCCTGGGCGTGGGAGCGCTCCTCCACGACATCGGGAAGACCCGCACCCCGGCCGAGATCGTCCGGAAGCCCGGGCACCTGGATCCGACGGAGTGGGCCGCCATGCGGCGCCACCCCGTCTTGGGCCGTCAACTCCTGGAAGCCATGGACGGGCTTCCCCCCGGCGCCGCCCGGCTGGTCTACGAACACCACATGCACCACGACGGCGGCGGGTATCCGGACCGCCCCCCCGGCTACCGGCGGGACCGGTTGAGCCCGATCGTCACGGTGGTGGACGCCTACGACGCCATGACGACCCACCGCCCCTACAGCCGGCCCCTTCCGCTTCCTGAGGCGGTGTCCCAGGTGCAGTGGCTTTCGGGAAAGAACTTCGACCCGGAGGCGGTGGAGGCGTTCCGGAAAGCCATCGGCACGGTGCCGGTAGGGTCGGCGGTTCGGCTCACGACGGGCGAGGTGGGCGTGGTGACCCGTTTGACCGAGGCCGGCGAGGTGGGGGAGGTGTGCGTCGTGGTCGATCCCTCGGGCCGGCCGCTCCCCCCGGGGGAGCAGGCCGTGAGGCCGATCACGGGCCGGGAGGTGGTTCGGTGGGTGGACCCCCTGGTCCACGGGATCCGGGCCCACGAGGTTCTCGCCCGCCTTCGCCGCTGAACCCGATCCGGCCCAGGGCCTCCACGGCCGCGGCCCGTACCGCGGCGTCCGCGTCCGCCGCCAAGGCCACGAGTCGTCCCTCGGCGGCCTGGAACCCCAAGAGCCCCAGCGCCCGGGCCGCGGCCGCCCGCACCGACGGCGACGGGTCGTCGAGCCGCTCGGCCAGGGCCGGGCCCGCCCTCCGGTCCCCCAGGTCCCCCAGGACCTCGGCCGCCCGAACCCGGACGAGGGGCTCCTCGTCGGCCAAGCGCTCCACCACCCGGGGGGTCACCCGCCAGTCCCGGTAGGCCTCCACGACCCGCAGGGCCGCGACCCGCACCCCGGCGTCGCCGTGCCCGAGGGCCCGCACGGCGAACCGGAGCCCCAGCTCGTCGCGCACCCCTTCGAGCGCCCGCAGGAGCGCCACCCAGTCCTCCACCGTCCCGGCGGCCGCCTCCTGAACGGCCTGGGGGAGCCGTTCCAGGAGGTCCAGGCGGTCCAGGGCCCCGGCGGCGGCCCGGCGCACCCCGGGGTCGTCGTCCTGAAGCCGAGCCAGGATGTGACGGCGACGGGGCGTCACCCTCACTCCCCCAGCATCTCCAGCTTCTTCCGGGCGATGGCGGCCTGCTCCGACGAGGGGTGCTCCCGGAGGAGCTTCTTGAGGAGGATGCGGGCGTCCACCGGGTCGCCGATGGCGTCAAAGGCGAAGGCCTGCTTGAGGAGGGCGCTCGGCACCTTGTCGCCCCGGGGGAACTCCTGCACCACCTTGTCGTACGCCAGGATCGCCTTCTCGAACTCCCGCTGGTCGTAGTAGCTCTCGCCGATCCAGAAGTAGGCGTTGTCGGTGAGGTCGCTCTTGGGGTAGAGCTCGATGAAGCGCTGGAACGCCTCCCGGGCCTCCTCGTGCTTCCCCTCCTTATAGAGGGCGTAGGCCCTGTCGTAGAGCTCCTGGGCCGAGACCTGGGGCTTGGGCGGCTCGGGCTTTGCCGCCCCCGGCTTCGGCGGCTCGACCGCCGGGGCCGGCGCAGGGGCCGGCTTGGCGGCGGGGGCCGCCGGGGCGGCCGCGGCCGGCCTCGCCTCCAGCGCGGCCACCCGCTTCCCGAGCTCCTCGAGCCGCCGCTCGAGAGCCTCCAGCCGGCCGGAGGGCAACGCGGGGGCCGGCCGCTTCTCCAGGGCGTCCACGCGGCCGAGCAGGGTCCGGACCTGGGCGTCCAGGGCCTCGACCTGCTGGCCGAGTTCGGCCAGCCGGGGCCCGTAGTCGGGCGCCGCGGGGGCCGCCTCGGTGGCCCGTGCCTCGCTCAGCGCCCGCTCGAGCCTGAGGAACCGCTCCTCCAGGGCGGCGAAACGGGCGTCCTGCCGGGCCACGTCGTCCCGGGTGGGGATCTGCGCGCAGGACACCGCGAGGAGGGCGAGAGCGGGCAGGGCCCCCGCGAGGATCCTGCCCGCGCGACCACCCCGGCCGAAGAGAGCCGGCATCTACCGTTCCACCTCCACGAACTCGGCCCGGCGGTTCTTGGCCCAGGCCTCCTCGTTGTGGCGGGGATCGAGGGGCATCTCCTCGCCGTAGCTCACCACGCTCATGCGGTTGGGGTCTATGCCGAGATCCATCAGGTACTGGAACGCGGCCTTGGCCCGCCGCTCCCCGAGGGCCAGGTTGTACTCCGTGGTCCCCCGTTCGTCGCAATGGCCTTCGATCCGGATGCGGACCCCGGGGTTTTGCTGCAGGTACTCCGCGTTCCGGCGAAGCACCTCCTGGGCGTCGGGCCGGATCACGGCCTTGTCAAAGTCGAAATGGATCCGCTCGAGCCCGGGGGTGGTCTCCCGGGCGAGCCCCGCCCCCTCCACGGGCTTTTCGGGGGCCGGCTCCACCGCGCCGGTTCGCACCGGCGGGGGTTCGGGCGCGGGGGCGGGCTTCGGCGTCTCGCGTACCACCGGCTTCGGTGCGGGAGCGGGCTCCACCGGCGTCACCTTGGCGGCCGGGGCCGCCGTCTCCCCCTCCTGGCGCACCTGCTTCTTGGAGCACCCAGCCACGGCCAGCGCGGCCAGCATCATCCCCACCACAGCCCATCGCAGCGTCGTACGACCCATGTCACGATCCTCCTTTTCGTCGTCCCGCATCATACGGCAGGAAAGCGGCAGACATGCGTGAAAGCCGGAATACTGGGAAGCCTATCCCGGCAAACCGGGCAACCCGACGCCCACTCTAGGTCCTTCCGAACGTCCCGGCCTCGACCGGCTCGTGTCTGCGGACCGCAGCCCGGCCCGGTGGCCGGGAGGCCAACAAGCCACGCGCTGGCAGCCTTCGCGGCGTCGTGGCGTGTTTCAACCTTGCACGGTCGCGGTCACGGCCCCGCCGGGCCCCAGGCCGGCTGCTCGGCCACCTCGCCCCGGGGGGTGATCCGGCGGAACTCCTGGCCGCCGACCCGGAATACGTAGACGGCCTTCTCCCCCTCCCGGTTCGAGGTCACGGCCAGGAACCGCCCGTCGGGCGACCAGGTGGGATCGTAGGTGTCCCAGGCCCCAAACGTCAACTGCCGGACCTCCCGGCCTTGGGGGTCCACGAGATACACCTGGAACCGGCCTCGGTCGTCCTTGCCCGTGTACGCGATCCAGTCCCCCCGGGGGGACCACTCGGGATCCCCGTTGTGGGTGCCCGAGTAGGTAAGCCTGCGCACATCCCCCCCGTCGCGGTTCATCACGAAGATGTGGGGATTCCCCATCCGGTCCGACACGAACACCACCTGCCGGCCGTCGGGCGACCACGACGGCGCCACGTCGATCGCCCGACTGCGGGTGAGCCGGACGAGTCGACGGGTGGCCTTGTCCATGCGGTAGATCTCGGAGTTCCCGTCCTCCGAGAGCGTGAGCAGAATCTCGGTGCCGTCCGGCGAGTCCCGGCCGCCGAGGTCGATGCCCCCCCGCCGCGACACCACCCAGGAGCGCCCGTCCGAAAGATCCAGGAGGTAGAGGTCCGGCTCCCCCAACACGTAGGACGTATAGTAGAGGAATCCGCCGTCCCTCGACCACGACGGGTTCAGATTAAGGGACCCGGTGCGGGTCAGCCGCACGGGGTTCGCCCCGTCCATGTCCACCAGGGCGAGCTCCTTGCCCCGCCCCGCCCCCACCACGTACGCGACCCGGGATCCGAACGGGCCCGGCGTGCCGGTGAACTCCTCGAGCAGGGTGTTGGCGAACCGATGGGCCACGGTCCGCGCCGCCTGGGCCGGCCCCTCGTAGTGCCGGCCCAGGATGAAGCTCCTGCGAAGCACGTCGTAGGCCCACAGGTCCACCGCGAGCCCCGCCTCCCCCGGGGCCACCCGCCCCTTGATCAGGAGTTCCGCCCCCACGGCCAGCCAGTCCGCAAATCCGGCCGCGTCGGGCTGGAGAGGCGCCCTCTGGGGGTCCTCCAGGTAGGCCCGGGGGTCCACCACCTCGAACAGGCCCGCGAACCCGAGGTCCCACCGGAGCACCTCGGCGATCACCCGGTGGGGCTCGCCCGACACCCCGGCCTCCTTGCGCAGGAGGGGCACGGCCACCGGCACGGGCCGAAGCGCCGGGGCGTTGATGTCGATGTACACCTTGGCGCCCGCCGTCGGCGCGGCCACGAGCCAGCCCAAAGCGAGGAAGAGCGCACAGAACCGCGCGCCAGTCGCGTTTCGCGCCACGAGACCCCTAAATTAGAAAAACCTTAGAAATATTGAGCGATTTCAGAGCGCCGGCACCATAGTACAGGGGGGCCGGGAAGTCAAGGCCGGGGCCGGGGATCCCCTCAGGCCGCCTCCGCCGCAACCGCCCGGCCGAACGCGGCCGTGGAAAGCACCTCCGCCCCGTCCACCTGGGCCGCCAGGTCGGGGGTGAACCGCTTGGCCGCGAGCACCCGCTCCACGGCCCCCTCGAGCCGGTCGGCCGCCTCGTCCCAGCCCAGATGGCGCAGCATCATGGCCCCGGACAGGATGAGGCTCCCCGGGTTGGCCTTCCCCTGCCCGGCGATGTCGGGGGCGGTGCCGTGGGTCGCCTCGAACACGGCGTAGTCGTCGCCGATGTTCGCGCCCGGCGCGAGTCCCAATCCGCCCACCAGGGCGGCCGCCGCGTCCGACATGTAGTCGCCGTTCAGGTTCGAGAGGGCGAGCACGGCGTAGCGCTCGGGCCGGAGGATGAGCTCCTGGAACATGGCGTCGGCGATCCGGTCGTTCACCACCACGGTGCCCGGCGGCGGCCCCCCGCCCCCCAACTCGGCCTCCACCACGGTCTTCTCGGCGAACTCCTGGGCGGCCACCTCGTAGCCCCACCGCCGAAACGCCCCTTCGGTGTACTTCATGATATTGCCCTTGTGGACCAGGGTCACCACCCCCCGCCCCCGCTGCAGGGCGTGGCGGATCGCCATCCGCACCAGGCGCTTCGACCCCGTGACGCTCATGGGCTTGATCCCGACCCCCGAGTCCTTCGGGATCTCGCAACCCATCTCGTCGTTCAGGAACCGGATCACCCGCATTGCCTCGGGGGTGCCCTCCTGCCACTCGTACCCGGCGTACACGTCCTCGGTGTTCTCCCGGAAGATCACCACGTTCACCCGTTCCGGGTTCTTGAGGGGCGAGGGGACGCCGGGGAAATACCGCACGGGGCGCACGCAGGCGTAGAGATCCAGGATCTTCCGCAGGGCCACGTTAAGGCTCCGGATCCCGCCCCCCACCGGGGTCTCCAGGGGGCCCTTGAGGGCCACCCGGGCCCGCCGGATGGCATCGAGGGTGGCCTCGGGCAAGGGGGACCCGGTTTCGGCCAGGGCCCGCTTCCCGGCCGCGGCCTCGGTCCACCGGATGGACCGGGCCCCGCCGTACGCGCCCTGGACGGCCGCCTCGATCGCCTCGATCGCCGCCGGCATCACCTCGGGGCCGATCCCGTCGCCCGGGATGTAGACCACCTCGGGACGTTCGGCCGTCATGCGCCCCTCTCCCGCGCCTCCAGGGGCTCGTAGACACACCCCTGGGGCCCGCAGTACTCGCCCACGTACTCGGCCTTGGGCCGGTAGAGCGCGGGTTTTTCCTGGGCCTCGGCGAACTTCTCCTCGATCACGTGGGCCGCCCAGCCGGCCACCCGGCCCAGGGCGAACACCGGGGTGAACAGGTCGGGCTCGATCCCCATCTGGTAGTACACCGGGGCCGAGTAGAAATCCACGTTGGGATAGATCTCAGTTCCTTTGCGTGCCCGGAACTCCCGCTGGGTCACTTCGCGAACCCGTTCCGCGATGTCGAGCCAGTGGCGGTCTCCGGTGCGCTCGGCCAGCGCCAGGGCCATCTCCTTGAGGATCCGGGCCCGGGGATCGAGGGTCTTGTACACGGCATGGCCCATGCCCATGATCCGCTCCCCGGCGTCGAGCCGCGCCTTGACGTAGGCTTCGGCGGCCTCCACCGACCCGATCTCCCGGAGCATCGCCATGACCCGGGTGTTCGCCCCGCCGTGGAGCTCCCCCGAGAGCGCCCCCACGGCCGCCCCCACGGCGGCGTACAGGTGGGCCCGGGTACTCGCCACCTCCCGGGCGGCGAACGTGCTGGCGTTGAAGGTGTGGTCGGCGTGCAGGAGCAGGCACACGTCGAAGAGCCGGGCCGTCTCCGGGTCGGGGACCTTGCCCGTGAGCTGGTAGAGGAAGTGGGCGGCATGGCCCAGGTCGTCCCGGGGTTCGGGAACGGGCTCGCCCTTCCGGATCCGGTCCCAGGCGGCCACCACCCCGGGCAGCCGGGCCGCAAGGCGCTCGGCCTGGGCCTGGACCGCCTCCTTCGTCGTTTCGCCGAGGTCGGGATCGTGGTCCGTCAGAAACGCCACCGCCCCCTGCAGGACGTCCATGGGCGAGGCCGACGTCGGCCGGAGCCGCAGGCTCTCGACCACCCCAGCCGGCACCTCCCGGGCGGCCCGAAGCCGGGCGCAGAACGCCTCGAGCTCCGCCTTGGAGGGCAGGTGGCCGTGGATCAGGAGATGGGCCACCTCCTCGTAGGTGCTGTACCGGGCCAGGTCCTCGATCCGGTAGCCGCGGTAGATCAGAACGCCCTCGTTCCCGTCGATAAAGCTCACCTTCGTGTCGGCCACGGTGATGCCCCGCAGCCCAACATTTTTGACCCGCGGGTAGCAGACTTGCTCGGTCGCCATGAACGTCGCCTCCGTACGGCAGGGTGGGAAACGTCTCCGTTCCAACCTACCCGCCGTCCGGCCGGTGTCAAAGCCGCCGGGCCCCGGCCCAGAACTCCCGACTCGCCCAGAGGAGCCCGGTGCCCACGGCCAGGTACACGAACCCCAGGAGGCCCCGGGGCACGGGGCTGCGGCGGAGCACGGCCCCGAGCGCCATCATGGCAACCACGAACATCCACGACCGCCACGACAGGAACCCTCCCAGGCACCGCCCGTCCCCCCGGGCCCGGATTCGGGCGAGCGCTTTACGGGCCGTGGGCTCCAGGGCCATCCGGGCTTTCGCGACCCCCACGGCCACCGCCGCAAGCCCCGAGCCCCACCCCCACACCCCGAGCCCCCCGGCCGTCCACACGATCCCGGCCGCCGCAAGCCCCAGGCCGACGAGGGTCCAGAGCACCGCGGCCGCCAGGGCGTGGGTCCGGGCCCGGGCGGCCGGCTTCCATCGCTCCCAGGCCGAACAGGTCACCGGCCCTGCCACTTGGGCGCCCGCTTCTCGAGAAACGCGCACATTCCCTCCTGGGCGTCCGCGGCCATGGCGTTGAGGCTCATGACCTCCTTGGCGTAGGCGTAGGCCTGGGGCTGGGGCATGTCGATCTGCTGGTAGAAGGCCTGCTTCCCCAGCCCCACGGTGAGCGGGCTCGCGGCCGCCACCTTCCGGGCCAGGGCGAGGGTCTCTTCGGCCAGGCGGTCGGCCGGCACCACCCGGTTCACGAGCCCGAACACCCGGGCCTCGGCCGCGTCGAGGAACTCCCCGGTCAGGAGCATCTCGAGGGCCTTCTTGCGGCCGACGGCCCGGCTCAGGGCCACCATCGGGGTGGAGCAGAAAAGCCCGATCTTCACCCCCGGCGTCGCGAACCGGGCCCCCTCCTCGGCCACGGCCAGGTCGCAGGTGGCCACGAGCTGGCACCCCGCCGCGGTGGCCACCCCGTGCACCTGGGCGATCACGGGCTGGGGAATCGACTGGATCCGGTGCATCATCCGGGTGCAGGTGTCGAAGATCTCCCGGTAGGCGACCACGTCCCGGCCGGTCATCTCGGAGAGGTCGTGACCGGCGCAGAAGTGCTTGCCCGCCCCCCGGATCACCACGGCGCCCACCTCCCGGTCGGCGGCGATGGCCTCCAGCGCGTGGAGCACCTCGTTCATGAGCGCCAGGCTCAGGGCGTTGATCTGCTTGGGCCGGTTCAGGGTCAGGATCGCCACGGGGCCGTCTCGCTCGAGCAGGATGTTTTGATACGTCATCGGGTTTCCTCCTTGCGTGTTCCGGGTACGGGGGCAGCCCGGCGCCCACTTGCCGCAGCCGCCGCAAGATGATACCAAGCCGGGAAGGTTCGCAAGCGGGGCCCTCCCCCAGGCCAGAAGGAGACCACTCCGATGCCGAGACCCGCTTGGTTAGCCACCCTCGCGGTCGCGCTCCTTCTCTGTTCGGCGGCCGTTTCCTCGGCCACCGAGGAGTACGCGGAGCGCACGGGCCAGGACTGCGCCCTGTGCCACCGCGACCCCGGGGGCGGCGGGCCCCTCACCCCGACCGGCGAGGCCTTTTCGGCCGGGGGGTACCGGTGGCCGATCCCCGGGGAGGTGAAGCGCTCGGCCTGGTCCGGCCCGGTCAAGGTCCTTCGGTTCGTCCTGGGATTCGTCCACCTGACCACGGCGGTGGTGTGGTTCGGGACGATCTTCTATGTGCACCTGATCCTAAGGCCCCGGTACGCCCTGGGCGGGCTGCCCAAGGCCGAGATGCGGCTGGCCTGGATCTCCATGGCGCTTTTGGCGGCCACGGGCGTGCCGTTGACGAAGATGCGGTTTCACCACCCCGCGGCTTTGCTGGCCTCCCACTCCGGCCGGCTCCTGCTCGTCAAGATCGGGCTTTTCCTGTTCCTCGTCGTCTCCGCAGCCTTCGTGACCCTGGTGCTGAGCCCCCGGCTCAAACGGCTCCAGGGCGCCTGGCAGAAAAACGACGGCCAGGAAGGCCGGCCGGCCTGGGTGCGGGTGGGCGACCGGATCTACGACCTCACCCGAAGCCCCCGGTGGGCCGACGGCGTCCACGTGCGTCGACACCGGGCCGGCCAGGATCTCACCGAGGCCCTCACCCACGCGCCCCACGGCCCGGAAAAGCTCGAAGGGTTCCCTTCGTGGCCCGCCCTCGAGGAGGGAGACGAGGGGCGGCATCCCGCGAAGCGGGTGTTCCTCGTGCTGTCCTACGTGAACCTCGTCGTGGCCCTGGGGGTCCTGGTGGTTCTCGGCCTCTGGCGATGGGGCTGATCCGGGGCGGCCAACGGCGCTACGCCGAGCAACCCCACAGGAACTGAAACCGGCAGGCCCCGTGGCCCTCCACGATCGTTCCCTCCCGCTCCATCCGGAGCCCGGGATGGTACCCCCGGACGAAGGCCGCGTCCCGGGAACATGAGAGGGTGTGGGCGAGGGTTTCGGAAAGTCCCATCGAGCGGTAGAGCTCGGCGTAAGCGCACCGGGTCACCCGGAACGAGAGCTCCCGCTCCCCGAGGCGAAAATCCTCGATCTCGAGGGCGTTCCCTTCCCGCCACCGGTCCACGACCGTGGCGAAGTGGGAAAGGCACGGCCCTTCGGTGGCCGAGGCCGCGAACTCCCGGCCGGCCGCCTCGGCCGCGCCCTCCACCGCCGAACGGATCACGGCCAGGGCCTTCTCCGGGCCCACCTGGGGGCAGAGCACCCGGTACACCCGCGCGAGCATCTCCGCCTCGATCCGCCGTCGCGGCAGGAGCGGGATCACCTGGGCGGTCACGGTTCCTCCTCCCCGCTCGCCACCACCAGGGCGACCCACCCGTCTTCCTCCCGGCGCTCCTCCAACGGGAGCCCCAAGGCGGTGGCCACCCCGTCCGCCTCCTCCGCCTGAAACCCGCTCACCACGAGCCGGCCGGCCGGGGCCAGGAACCGGCGCAGGTCCGGCGCGAGGGTTCGCAACTGGGAAGCCACGATGTTCGCGAGCACCAACGGGTACCGGCCCCGGAGCAGATCCGGGGACAGCAGAAGGGGCCGCACCCGATCCTCGAGACCGTTCAGCCGGGCGTTTCTCCGGCACGCCGCGAACCCGAAGGGGTCGATGTCGAGAGCGATCACCTCCCCGGCGCCCCAGACCGCGGCGGCAAGGGCCAGAACCCCCGTGCCCGTGCCCACGTCGAGGACCCGCTCGGGCAACCGGCCGGCCCCGGCGAGTTCCCGGAGCAGCCGCAGGCAAAGCCGGGTGGTCGGGTGGTCCCCGGCGCCGAACGCCATGCCCGGGTCGATCCGGAGCACCGTCCCCTCGGCCTCGTCCGGGGGCTCCGTCCAGGCCGGGACCAGCCATATCCCCTGTTCCACGGGCACCGCGCGCAGGGTCTGACGCCAGTACGGCGTCCAGTTCTCCTCCTCCAGATCCTCCCCCTCGCTCGGGACGGGCGCGCCCTCGCGGACCTCCCAAAAGACGCGGAGAAATCGCCGGCCAGGAATCCCGCTCCCCCAGGACGTCACGGCCCCGGTCGCACCGCCCTCCCGGGCCGCCGCCCACAGCCCCTCCGCCTCCCCCGGCTCGGCCGGGATCTCCTGCACCTTCCAGCGCGTTCGCGTGAGCATGGGTTGGCAGTATAGGGGTCCGGTCCGCTCCGCGCCAGGCGGAGGTTCCCTCCTTGGCACGGGAGCCCCGGTTTGCTATTGAAGCACCGGGTCTACCGTCGCCTGCTCATCCCGGAGACCGCCTTGGTCCTTGCCACCTGGAACGTCAACTCGCTGCGGGCCCGGCTCGAACACGTGCTCCGGTACTGGGATCGGCGCCGCCCCGACGTCCTGTGCCTGCAGGAGATCAAGGTGGAGGACGACGCCTTCCCCCGCGAACCGTTCGAGGAGCGGGGGATCCGGGTGGCGGTCGCCGGCCAGAAGGGCTACCACGGGGTTGCCGTGCTGTCCCGGCTGCCACTGGCCGATCCCGTGGTGGGGTTTCCCCACCTTTCGGACGATCACCCCCTGAACCGGGAGCGGAGGCTCCTCGCGGTGACCGTGGAGGGCCTCCGGGTGATCTCGGTGTACGCGCCCAACGGCGAGGCGGTGGGGTCCGAAAAATTCGGCTACAAGCTCGCCTTTTTCGAGGCCTTGCGGGAGTATCTGGACCGGGAGTTCACCCCGGGGGACGAACTCGTGCTGGCGGGGGATTTCAACGTGGCCCCCGAACCCCAGGACGTTTACGATCCGGCGAGTTGGGAGGGCCGGGTGCTGTTCTCCCAACCGGAACGAGAGGCCCTCCGCCGGTTGAGGGAGTTTGGGCTGGAGGACTGCCTGCGCCGACTCCACCCCGGGGAGGAGATGTACACCTGGTGGGACTACCGGGGCGGCGCCTTCTGGAAGAACCAGGGCCTGAGGATCGACCACGTGCTCGCGACCCCGCCGGTGGCGGACCGGTGCACCCAGGCCGGGGTGGACCTTTCGCCCCGGCGGTGGAAGCGCCCCTCGGACCACGCCCCGGTGTGGGTGGCGTTCGGGGAGGGGGCCTAGCGGTTACCGGTCCCCCCGGTGGATCGCCCTGCAGGGGATCCACCACGGAGGACACGGAGATCACGGAGGCGGCAGGGGTCAGAGGGCTTTTTTCCCAGGAGGCCGGGAACGGGCCGGAACAGCGGATGGTTCGCCTCCCGGCTTCCCAACCCTCCTAGCTTTCCAGCGTTTCAGCCTTTCCACGGGAGGAACGAGCATGGACGGACGGGGACTCGGCATCACGCTCACGCGGCACATCTGGGAGGAACAGCAGGTTCACCCGGAGGCAACGGGCGAGTTCAGCGACATCCTGAACCAGATCGCCTGGGCCGCCAAGGTGATCTCCCGGGAGGTGAACAAGGCCGGACTCGTGGACATCCTGGGGTACACCGGCGACCGGAACGTGCAGGGGGAGGAGGTCTTGAAGCTCGACCGGTACGCCAACGAGGTCTGGATGTCGGTGCTCCGCAACAGCGGGCACTTCTGCATCCTGGCGAGCGAGGAACTGGCCGAACCGGTGGTGTTCCCGCCGAAGTGGCGAAAGGCCAAGTACGCCATCGCCCTCGACCCCCTGGACGGGTCGTCGAACATCGATGTGAACGTGAGCATCGGGTCGATTTTCGCGATCCACCGACGGGTGTCCGAGGGCGACGAGGGAACGCCCGACGACCTCCTGCAACCGGGCCGCCGGCTCGCGGCCGCGGGGTACGTGGTGTACGGGAGTTCCACCATGCTCGTGCTGAGCACCGGGAACGGCGTGCACGGGTTCACCCTCGACCCCTCCGTGGGCGAGTTTCTGAAGAGCCACCCGGACATCCGGATCCCGGCCCGGGGCAAGACCTACTCGGTGAACGAGGGGAACTTCCCCTACTGGTCGGAGGGGGTGCGGCGGTTTGTGTCGTACATGAAGGAAAAGGACTCGGCCTCCGGCCGGCCCTACGGCGCCCGGTACATCGGGTCGATGGTGGCCGACATGCACCGGACGCTTCTCAAGGGCGGAATCTTCATGTACCCGGCCGACTCCAAGGACCCCCGCAAACCCCACGGCAAGCTCCGGCTCCTCTACGAGTGCGCCCCGATGGCGTTCCTGTGCGAGCAGGCCGGCGGTGCCGCGAGCACCGGAACGGGTCCGGTGCTGGACGTCGTGCCGGAATCGCTCCACCAGAGGGTTCCCTTCTTCGCCGGTTCGGTGGAGAACGTACGGGAGGCAGAGCGGTTCATCGCGGAACACGACACCCCGCGTTGAGCCGCCCCGTTTGCGAAACCCCGGCGCCCCCGCTTCGGCGGGGGCGCTGTTTTTCTGGCCCCCCAGGGTTGACAACCATTTTGGTTGGATCTATTCTTCCTGTTCGTGAAAAGGAGCACTACCACACCTACTCCCCGACACGGAGGTGAAACACCATGACTCGGGAGTACACCACCTACCTGGCGGAGAAATTTCTCCGCGACTACCGCCTCTACCCCGTCGAGAAGCGCCTGGCCTTCGACGCCTGGGCCGACCGCCAGGGGTTCGACCCCGACACGAAGCGCAGGCTTTGGAGGGAGATCAAGTCGATCTCGCGACGGAAGGCGGCCTGACCCTTCCCGGAGAAGGGCATCCTGGGGGAAGCATCCGTTGCCGCCGTTGGCGGCTTTCGTTTTTTCGGGGGTCGGAAGAGGGGAAGGGCCGGGCACTTCGGTCCACGGTCGGCGGTCCGCCGTCTCCGTGTCAGGGGCCAGAATTCAGAGGTCAGGGGTCCGAGAATCCCTGTCCTCCGTCGTCTGTCCTCTGGCTCCTGACACGGTCTCCGGTCCCTTGCAGGCTCCTGCGGGCCCTAGCGTGACCGTGGGGAATATGCCGGGAACCCCATCTCCCGGCGGACCGCCCGGTACTCCTCGGTCCAGGTGCCGTCGGCCGCCCTGACGGTGAGGGGCCGCTCCTCCTCCACCACCAGCCTGTCGGATCGTGATGCACAGAACAAGCTGATCAGACTTTCCCGGCCCTCCCGGAACACCACGGGCCGAACCGCAATCCGGCCCAGGCCGGCGACCTCGGCCGCTCGGAGGTTTCCGTCCCGGTACCGGGTGGCATGAACCCACACGAACAGCCCGCCCTCCCCAAGCCTCTCCGCCGCCACTCGGGCGTAGCCCTCGATACCGCCCCGGTCCTCAAACCGGCACGGCCCCCGCTGGGGCAGGAAACTCCGGGTCCCCTCCCCGGGCTCTAGATAAGGCGGGCTCCCGGTGACCAGGTCGAACCGCTCGCCGGCCCCGAAGGCGTCCGGGTCCCGAAAATCCCGATGCCGGATCTCCACCCGGTCGGCCACCCCGTTATACCGGGCGGTGCGCCTCGCGAGCCCCGCGCTCACGGCCTGGGCCTCCACGCCCACGAGGCTCGCCTCCGGAAACCGCCACAGCACCATCAGCCCCACGGAGCCGATGCCGCACCCCAGGTCCAGGAGGCGCCGTGGGACGCGCCCGACCCGCCGGCACCAGGCCACGGCGTACCAGGCCGTCAGCAGGTCGTCGGTGGAGTACCGGTGTCCCCGGCGCAACTGGAAGATCTTCCAGTGCCCCGAGAGGCAGTCCAGGGTCTCCCCCGGCGCGGGCCGGAGCTCTGGGTCCCCCCGGTCCCCCGGGGGCACGGGGCCGGGTGGGACCCAACCGGGGGGCCGCTGCCTCACGGTTGCCCTCCGTTGAGCCAACCCCAAATCTCCCGGAGATCCCGCACCACCGGGCGGTGCCCCGGAGCCGTGCCGTCCCGGTCCACCAACGCCGCCCGGAGACCCGCCCGCTGCGCACCCAGGAGGTCCTCCCGGACGAGGTCGCCCACGTGGAGGATCCGCCCGGGGGGCAGACCCAGGCGCCTCGCCGCCCCGTGGAAGATCTCCGGATCCGGCTTTTCCGCCCCCACCTCTGCCGACACGACCACGAACCGAAACCGGTCCAGGAGACCCAGCCCGGCCAGGATCTCCCGCAGCCGGCTGTCCCAGTTGGAGACCACCACCGCGGGAATCCCGAACTCGTCCAGCCGGGCGAGGCACGGTAGCACGTCGGGGAACACCTCCCACGGCTCCGGCCGGGCGAAGGCGTCGTACAGGTGGTCGAAGATCTCTTCGAACCGGTCCTGGACCGCGGGCCAGAGTCCCTCGGCCCGGAACACCTCGGCCACGAGCCCCCTCCAGAAGGCCCGCTCCCGTTCCGGCGTGTGGGGCCGGGACACCGCGGGCAGAAACTCGGCCCGGCGCTGCTCAAACACCTGCCGGAACCTGCGGTCGAGGGCCCAGCCATCGGCCTCGACCCCGTGGCGCCGGGCCGCCTCGGCGTAGACCTCCCCCACCGACGTGCGGGGCCGGATGAGCGTGTTTCCCGCGTCGAACGAAACCGCCTCGATGGTCATGCGCTCCTTCATGGAAGCTCTCGTAGGCCGCGGGGCGGCCAGCCCGCAAGAACAATAACTCCTCGCTTTCAGCCACAGGTGAATCGCCGCGGCCTGGGCCAAAGGACTGGAGACCGCCGACGAGCAACCGCGGACCGAGGCTACCTGGAAGCTACCCGAGGCCCCTTTGGGGCCCTCTACGCAGGACAGTAACGCCGAAGTCAAGGGTTAGCGTGGGACCGGCGCCCGTGTCAGGGGTCAGTGGACAGACGACGGAGGACAGGGGGTTCTCTGACCTCTGACTTCTGAATTCTGGCCCCTGATACGGCAGCCGCTCCCACAGGTTGGCCGACGCGATGGCGCCGGAGCCCCGAATGTTCTTAGCCGCCTAGCTGCCAAGCAGCCCAGCCGCCTACCCGAAGTTACTTGTAGGGCGGGAACGGGAGGAGGCCCTTTCGTCTTGGCCCCGCCGCTTTCCCGGGCCCTCGGCGGCGGGAACCGGCGCCCAGGCTTTTGTCACGCCTCACACCGTCTCCTCCGTGCCCTCCGTGTCCTCCGTGGTTCCCCCAACCCGTCGGACATCGACAAAATGGGGCACTAAGACCAACGGAAGTATTGTCAGCTCCCCGTCGTCGCTACGGAAACCCGCGGGTGGGGGGCTGGTGGAGAGGCGGGTGCGGCCCCTTACCCCGCCGCGCCATCACCACGCCAGGATCGCTTGGGAAGATCCGGAACGTCCGCCACCGTCGCCCCGCCCTGCCGCGCCGACAATGGCATGGAAAGGCGCGGCGATCGGGTGCCGCACTCGCGCCCGGCCGGAACCAGTCCCCCACCCGCCCCCGGCAATACTCTTGGAGGTATCAAGATGTAACCCCGCGGCCCCCGCGAACCCTTGTCGAACGGGGTTTCGCCTGCTAGGTTTGGCCCGTTTCCAGCGTACCACGACGATCGGGGGACAAACCATGCGCTACGTCATCGTGGGAGCGAGCGCCGCGGGGCTCGCGGCGGCCGAGGCGATCTGCTCGGTGGACCCCGCGGCCGAGATCACCCTCCTCACCGAGGAACCCCACCCCCCTTACTGCCGGCCCCTCATCTCCTACGTGCTGGCCGGCGAGGCGCCGGAAACCCTCTACCCCCTGCCCCTTTCCTCCGACGGGCGAATCCGCATCCGGACCGGGGCGAAGGCCGTCGGCCTCGACCCGGTGGATCGGACCGTGCGCCTCGCTTCCGGAGAAGGCCTAGCCTATGACCGGCTCCTCTTCGCCACCGGCGCGGCCTCGAAGCCGCTGGGGATCGCCGGGGAGGACGCCCCGAACGTCTTCGGGTTCCGCACCCGGGCCGACGCCGAGGCGATCGACCGTGAAATCGCCGGGGGTGCCCAACGCGCCGCGGTGCTCGGGGGAGGGCTCGTGGGGGTGAAGGCGGCCCACGCGCTCGCCCGCCGCGGCCTGGAGGTGACGTTGTGCATCGGTTCCGGGGCGCCCCTGTCCCAGGTGGTGAACCCGGAGGCCGGCAGGCGGATGGCCGAGGCCCTCGAGGCCGAGGGGATCCGGGTCCGCACCGGGCTCCGGCCCGCCGAGATCGTGCGGGAGGAAGGCCGGGCCACCGCGGTGGGGTTCGAGGGCGGTGAGGTGCTGCCCTGCGACCTCGTGATCCGGGGAAAGGGGGTGGAGCCCCGAGGGGAACTTTTGGGGGCCGCTGGCGTGGATGCCTGGCAAGGCATCCCGGTGGACGAGGGGCTTCGCACCCCCCTTCCGAACGTGTGGGCCGCCGGCGACGCGATCCGGGCGTACGACGTGGCCTGGGGCGAACCCCGGCTCAACGCCATCTGGCCCGCCGCCGTGGAGCAGGGCACGGCGGCCGGCCGGAACATGGCCGGGTGCGACGAGGCCTACCCCGGAAGCCTCGCCCGGAACTCGGTGAAGATCGGCCCCTGGCACCTGGTGAGCGCTGGCATCACCCGGCCGCCCGAGGGCCCCTTCGAGGTGCGGGAGGCCGAGGACCCGAAGGGCGGGTACCGCCGGGTGGTGCTCCGGGACGGGCGGCTCGTGGGGTTCGTGGCCTGGGGCCCGGACGGGTCGGCCCCGCCGAGCCGGGCCGGCATCGTGATCGCGGCCATCCGGCGGGGCGCCTCCCTGGCGGAACTCCCTTTCGACCCCCTTTTCGACCGCATCGGGTGGGGCGGGTTCGCGTTCCCCCTTGCCCCTCCGCCGTTTCCATCCATCCACGGGAGGTAGCGAGCATGAAGACCGTCGTGGTCCATCCCGACCGGTGCGTGGGCTGCATGCAGTGCCAGACGGCCTGCGCCGTGGCCCACTCCCGAACCCAAACCCTCTACGGCGCCGTGTTCGAGACGCCGAGACCCGCGCCGCGGATTCACGTGGGCCCCGGCCCGGGCACCCTGGCCTTCCCCAACAAGTGCCGCCACTGCGATCCGGCCCCCTGCGTGCAGGCCTGCATGCCGGCGGCGCTGCGGCGCGACGGGCCCACCGGGGCCGTGGTGGTGGACCCCTCCCGGTGCATCAACTGCGGGATGTGCGCCATGGCGTGCCCGTTCGGGGTCATCCGGTACCGGGAGGATCACCGCGTGCCCGGCCGCACCGTGGCCGTCAAATGCGACAACTGCGTGGAGCGTCAGAAGCGCGGCCTCGTCCCGGCCTGCGTGGAGACGTGCCTCGTTGGGGCCCTGGAGTTCGGTGACCCCAACGAGATCCTGCGCGCCGAGTCCCGCCGGCTGGCGCGGGAGGTGAGCCTGGGGCTCAGGGCCGCGGCCGAGGTCCCGCCGCGGCGGCCCCCCGCCGTGGAACTGTGGCGCACCCTGGGCGAGGCCGCCGAGGCCGTGGGCCCCGGGGCCTGAGGTTCCCCGTCGTCCCGTCTGCTCGAACCCGCATTCCCACCGAATGGAGGGAGAACCGATGGCCGTGAAAATCGAGGAAGTCCGAGAACTCACCGTGACCCAGGACGCCCCGAGCGTCATCGAGAAGGCCCGCCTGGAGGGCATCGAGACCGTGTGGGACCGCCACGAGGCCCAGAAGCCCCGGTGCGGGTACTGCGACCTCGGCCTGTCGTGCCGGATCTGCGCCATGGGGCCGTGCCGGATCGACCCCTTCGGCGAAGGCCCCCAGCAGGGGGTGTGCGGCGCCGACGCCGACATCATGGTGGCCCGCAACCTCGGCCGGATGATCGCGGCCGGGTCGGCCAGCCACTCTGACCACGGCCGAGACCTCGTGGAGACGCTCCTGGCCGTGGGGGAGGGCCGCGCCCCCGGCTACGCCATCGACGACGAGGGGAAACTCCGGGCCCTGGCCGCCGAGTACGGGATCGCCACCGACGGCAAGGACGCCCTCGCGCTGGCCCGGGAGCTCGCCGAGGAGATGCTCGAGGAGTTCGGGATGAAGAAGGGCCGGCTCCAGTTCGTGAACCGGATGCCGGCCTCGCGGGTGGCCGTGTGGGAGAAGCTCGGCATCCTCCCCCGGGGCATCGACCGGGAGGTCACCGAGATGATGCACCGCACCCACATGGGGGTGGACAACGACTACGTGAACATCCTGCTCCACGGGTTCCGCACGGCCCTGGCCGACGGCCTCGGGGGCTCCATGATCGGCACCGAGCTCTCCGACGTCCTGTTTGGGGTGCCCAAGCCCACCACCTCCTGGGCGAACCTGGGGGTGATCCGGGCCGACCAGGTGAACATCCTGCTCCACGGCCACAACCCGGTGGTGTCCGAGATGGTGGCCCGGGCGGCCGAGGACCCCGCGCTCGTGGCCCGGGCGAAGGAACTCGGCGCCCAGGGCATCAACCTGGTGGGGCTATGCTGCACCGGCAACGAACTTCTGATGCGCCGGGGCATCCCCATGGCCGGGAACCACCTCATGACCGAGCTCGTGCTCGTCACCGGGGCCGTGGACATGATGATCGTGGACTACCAGTGCATCATGCCGGCGCTGACCCGCACGGCCCAGTGCTATCACACCAAGTTCGTGTCCACGAGCCCCAAAGCCAAGTTCCCCGGGGCCGAGCACCGGGAGTTCAACCCGGAGAACGCCGAGGCCCTCGCGCGGGAGGTGGTGCGCGAGGCCGTGGAGAATTTCCGAAACCGCAAACCCGGCGCCGTCTCGATCCCGGCGGAGCCGGTGAGCCAGATGTCGGGGTTCAGCGTGGAGGCGGTGCTCGAGGCCCTGGGCGGCACCCCGAAGCCCCTCGTGGACGCGATCGCGGCCGGCAAGATCCGGGGCGCCGTGGGGGTGGTGGGGTGCAACAATCCCAAGGTCAAGCACGACCAGGGCCACGTGGAGCTCACCCGACGGCTCATCGCCAACGACATCCTGGTGCTCGACACCGGGTGCGCCGCCGTGGCCAACGCCAAGGCCGGGTTCAAGGTGCCGGAAGCGGCCGACCTGGCCGGCCCCGGGCTCCGGGAGGTGTGCAAAGCCCTGGGCATCCCGCCGGTGCTCCACGTGGGCTCGTGCGTGGACAACACCCGGATCCTACACCTGGCCGGCGCCCTGGCGAACACCCTCGGCGTGGATACGGCCAAACTGCCGCTGGCCGGCGCCGCGCCCGAGTGGTACTCGGAAAAGGCGGTGGCCATCGCCTTCTACGTGGTGGCGGCCGGGATCACCACGTTCCTCGGGGTGGTGCCCCCGATCCTGGGCTCCCCCAACATCGTAAAACTCGCCACCGAGGGCCTGGAGGACGTGATCGGGGCCCGGTTCGTGGTGGAGCCCGACCCGGCGAAATGCGCCGAGGCCATCACGGCCCACATCGAGGCGAAGCGAACGGGCCTCGGGATCTGATCCCGGGAGCCCGCTTCCCGAAGCGACGGCGACGGAAACGGGCCGGAGGGGAAGATCCCTCTCCGGCCCGTTTTGCGCTTCCCCCACCGAGCCCCAACCGTTCTCGCCGATGATCCTTGCAAATCAGGAAACCTCTCTCCCAATTTGCAAGCATAATTCTACCAACGCCAACGGAAGCATTGTCAGGGCCCCGTTCTTGCCACGGAAACCAGCGGGTGGGGGCTAGTGGAAAGCCGGGTGTGGCCCCTCAAGTGACCGCGGCCCACCAGGCTTGCATGGCTTTGGAAGATCCCGAACTTCCGCCACTGGTGCCCCGGACTGGCGGCGGCGTGCGAAGGCGCGGCGAAAAGGGGTGGCGCACTCGCGCCTGGAGGGAACCGGCCACCACCCGGCGCCGGCAATGCGTTTTCAGGTCTTCGCATATCCAAAACTCCAACAATCCTCAGCCGCAGATCATTCTATCCTTGCAATTTTGGATATCACCCTCCATAGTGACGTCCATGATCCAACGGCGCCTTCTCCCCACCGTGCTTCGCAGGCTTCAGGACACCCCGGCGGTGGTGCTCCTGGGGCCACGCCAGGCGGGAAAGACGACCCTCGCCATGACCGTGGCGGAGGCGATGGAGGCCGTCTACTTGGACCTGGAGTCGGAGCAGGACCGGGCCAAACTCGCGGAGGCGGAGCGCTACCTGCCCACCCTGTTCGGCCGACTGGTGATCCTCGACGAGGTTCATCGCGCGCCGGGGCTTTTTCCCGTACTGCGGGGGCTCATCGACCGCGCAAGGAGAGAGGGGCACCGGGAGGGGCTGTACCTCCTTTTGGGGTCCGCCTCGCTGGACTTACTGCGGCAATCCGGGGAAAGCTTGGCCGGACGGGTATCGTTCCTCGAACTGGGGCCCTTCGATCTTCTTGAGGTGAAGGACGCGGGAGCACCGGACCCCGAGAGCCGTCTCTGGCTCCGGGGGGGCTTTCCCGAGAGTTTTCTCGCGCCGGACGACGCCCGAAGCTTTCGGTGGCGCTTGGACTTCGTGCGCACGTACCTCGAACGGGACGTGCCCCAGTTCGGCCGCAGAATCCCGGCGGAGACCCTACGGCGCTTCTGGGCGATGCTCGCCCATCTTCAGGGCTCCCCCCTCAATGCATCCGAACTCGCCCGGAGTCTGGGGGTGTCGTCCAAGACGGCCTCGGCGTACGTGGACCTTCTGGCCGACCTGCTCCTGGTGCGGCGCCTTCCTCCTTGGCACGCGAACATCCGAAAGCGCCTGGCGAAATCCCCAAAGGTTTACGTGAGGGACAGCGGCCTGGTGCACGCCTTGCTCGGGATCCGCGACCTGGACGCCCTGCTGGCCCACCCCATCGCGGGCCGGAGCTGGGAGGGGTTTGTGGTAGAGAATCTCTTGGCGGTGGCCCCGGAAGGGGTCGAAGGGTTCTACTATCGGACCGCCGGGGGTGCCGAGATCGACCTCCTCCTCCGCTTTCCCGAAGGTGCCCTCTGGGCCGTGGAGGTCAAGCGAAACCTCACACCCAAGCCCGCCCGGGGGTTCTATTCGGCCTGCGCCGACCTCCAGCCGGCACGGCGGTTCGTGGTGTACCCGGGCAACGAGCCCTACCCGCTCTCGGAAGACGTGTGGGCCGTTCCCCTTGCGTTCCTGGCCCAGGAACTCGCCGGCCAGGCAGGTGGGGTCTGACGGGGCTTCGCGCTTCTCGGAACCCCACGCCCTCCTGGTTATCCTTGCAAATCGGGAAGCCTGTCTCCCAATTTGCAAGGATAATTCCATTTACCCCGCCGCCGCCCGGGCCGCCGGTTGGACCGCCGGGTCCGAGGCCAGGTAACGCTCGATGGCGTCGGCCAGGATCTCCAGGGTTTCTCGGAACCGCCCCTCGTCTGGCTCGAGCAGGGTCATCCGGAACCCCTGCTCCTCGGTGGCGAACGAGCTCAGGGGCACTACGCACACCCCCGCCGACCCCAGTAGGTAGTACACGAACCGCTTGTCCAGGCTGGTACCCGGCTCGGCCACCAGCCGCTCCACCAGGCGCCGCACCGGCTCCTGGGCCACCGGAAGGGTCTGGCGGGCGGTCAGCGCGCCTGGCAGGAACCGCACCGTGAGATAGAAGGCCCCGTTGGGCCGCACCACGTGGATCCCCGGCAAGGCGTTCAGGACCTCACAGGCCAGATCGGCGTACCGGGCGTACCGGGCCCGACGCTCGGCCAGGTGCCCGGGGTACTCCGGGTGGGAGAGGATCGGCGGGATCGCCTTTTGCGGCAGGGTGGTGGAGCACACCTCCACCATCTTCGCGTCCACGATGCTTTGGACATAGCGCCGGAACACGGGGTCCTTCTCTGCGTTGTAGACCTCGATCCAGCCGCACCGCGCCCCGGGCCAGGGGAGCTCCTTCGAGATGCCCTTCATGGAGATGGCCGGCACATCGCCGATCACGTCCGCGAGCTGGCAGGTGCGCACCCCGTCGAACACCAGGTTCGCGTAGATCTCGTCGGCCACGACAAACAGATCGAACTCCCGGGCAATCTCGACCATCTCCTCCAGGACCTCGGGCGGGTACACGGCGCCCGTGGGGTTGTCGGGGTTGAGGAGCAACAGGCCCGCCACCGAGGGGTTGTACTTGACCGAGAGCCGAAGGTCCTGGAGGTCGGGCATCCACCCCCGGTCGGGATCGAGCCGGTAACACACCGGCTTCTGGCCCGCGTGGGCCGCCTCGCCGGAGGAGTGGGTGGTATAGGCCGGCGACGGGCCGATGACCCGGGCCTCCCGCCGCAGGAACCCGTACACCTTCTGAATCGCGTCGCCGAGCCCGTTGAAGAACACGATGTCCTCGGGGGTGACCTGGGCCCCGCCCCGGGCGTTCACCCGGTCGGCCAGGAACTCCCGGGTTTCCTGGAGCCCCTTGGTGGGGCAGTAGGCGTAGGAGCAGTCCTGCAGGGCCAGGTCGGCCACGATCTCCTTCATCCACCGGGGCACCGGCTCGCCCTTGGCCACGGGATCGCCGATGTTCTCCCACCGCACCGGCACCCCCAGGCGTTGGAGCTCCTCGCCCACCCGCACGATGGCCCGGATCTCGTAGGTGAGCTCCCCGGCTCCCACGTGGACGATGTTCTTGCGCATGGCCGTTTCGCCTCCCATGAAAAAGGCCACGGGCGTTCTGCCCGTGGCCTTCGGTGTGTCGGAACCCGCCTCGGATCGCTCTACCGGGCGCCTCCGGACCCCGCTCCACGGGCGGACCCACGCGATGCGGCCGCAGCGGCCGCGCCGGTAGCTCGAGCCGACGCAGGGATCGCGGGAAGGAAACGCTCGGTCTGCATGGCGAACGTTCGTATCACGGCACAGGGGCCGTGTCAACCGGCCGGGCGGGCACCGCGCCGCAGGCCGGGCACGGCCGCAGAGCCGGGGGCCGCTCGAGCCCGCCCTGCTCCAGCACCTCGTCGTCCGAGAACACCTCGCGCGTCGGACCGTCGCGGAGCACCTGCCCCCCCGCGATCACGATCGTGCGCTCGCAGAGCTCCAGGGCGAGGTCGAGATCGTGGGTGGCGATGATCTTCGTGTGTTCGAACGAGGCGAGGAGGTGGATCAGCCTGCGGCGGGCCCGGGGATCGAGGTTGGAGCTCGGCTCGTCCATCACGAGGATGTCGGGGCCCATGGCGAGCACCGTGGCGATGGCCACCGCCCGCTTCTCCCCCCCCGAGAGCCGGTGGGGCGGGCGATCCCGGAGCTCCCAGCCCCCGACCCGTTCCAGGGCCTCCCGCACCCGCCGGTCGACCTCATCGGGCGGGAGCCCCAGGTTGAGGGGCCCGAACGCCACGTCCTCGTACACCGTGGGCATGAAGAGCTGGTCGTCCGGGTCCTGGAACACCATGCCGACGGTGCGCCGCACCTCGGGCAGGGTGGAGCGGGTGAGCGGCACCTCCCCGATGCGCACGTCGCCCGCCTGGGGGACGAGCACGCCGTTCAGGTGCAGGAGCAGGGTGGACTTCCCGGCCCCGTTCGCGCCCACCACGGCCACCGACTCCCCATGGGTGATCCGAAACGACACGCCCCGGAGGGCCTGGGTGCCGTCGGGGTAGGCGAACCGGAGATCCGACACTTCGACGATGTGATGGCTCATGGCGTCCCGATGATGCGTACGCGGTCAGGTGAAGAGGCTGCCCAGCAGGCGGGGCAGATGGACCCACCGAAACAGGGCGAACACGGCCGACCAGCCCACCAGGAACGCCCAGTCGGTCGGCCGGAACCGAAGGTCCCGGATCGTGCGAAACTCTCCCGTGAACCCCCGGCACAGCATGGCCGTATGGATCCTCCGGGCGCGCCCCAGGGTTCGCAAGAGCAGACTGCCCACGAGGCTTCCGTACACCCCCACGCCGGCCCCGCCCCTACCGAAGCGCCGGAGGTTCCGGGCCCGCACGAGCCGCAGGGCCTCCCCGGCCAAAACGAAGAGGTAGCGGTAGAGCAGAAGGAGCTGCACGGCCATGACCCGCGGCGTGCCCAGCCGCTGGAGCCCCAGGCACACCCCGTAGAAGCCGGTGGTGGCCACGAGCACCAGCGCGGCCCCGATGGTGAGCGCGAACCGCACCAGGATCGAGGCGTAGCTCACCCACCCGCCCGTCACCGTAACGGGGCCCAACTGGAGAAGCGGGGCCCGGTCGAGCCAAGGGTTCGCGGCCCCCACGAGCACCGCGAACGGCGCCACCAGAAGGAGCTTCCGCAGGAGGTACCCGGCCGGCAGCCCGGCCCGGGCCGCCAGCACCACCGGGAACACGGCGAAGGGCAGGAGGGCCGACACCTCGTATTTGCCGTGGGACACCACGGCCACCAGGTAGACCACCGTGGCCAGGATCTTCGCCCGGGGGTCGAGCCGGTGCACCGGGGTGTCGGCGTAGGCCAGCCGGTCGAGCCGCCCCAGGTCGAGAACCGCGTCCTCGATGCGGGCCATGGTCAGGCGATGCCCCGCCCCGTGGTGGTGGTCACGAGTTTCCCGTGCTTCACGCCCTTGGTGCCGATCAGCTCATCGGCCAGGCGCCGCACCCGCTCGGCCGGCCCCCGCACCACCACCACCTCGAGGCAGTGGTCGTGGTCCAGGTGCACGTGCAGGGCTGAGATGATGGCGTCGTGGTGGTCGTGCTGGTGCTCGGTGAGCTTGTCCGCGAGGTCGCGCACGTGGTGGTCGTAGACCAGGGTCACCGTTCCCACGGTCTCCTCGTCCCCCCGGCTCCACTGGTCCTCCACCAGGGCGTTTCGGATGAGGTCGCGGATCGCCTCCGACCGGTTCGCGTACCCTTTGCGGGCGATGAGCTCGTCGAACCGACCCAAAAGTTGCTCGTCCATCGAGATCCCGAACCGAACCAGTTCTCCCATCGGATGCCTCCGCCTCCATGACCGCCCGCCCTCGTGGCACGCTCTAAGGACTACGGTAGCACGAATATTTTTTTGTTGACACGAGCCCCGGGGACGGGTAGCGTTCGGTGCCACGATTGCAGAAACCATAACACAGGAGGATCCCCGATGCACATGGCCGATGCCCTTCTGTCCCCCGGAGTCGGCGGCGCGATGTGGGCCGCCACGGCCGCCACCACGGTCTACTGCGCCCGCAGGGTGCAACAGGAGGCCGACGACCGCAAAGTGCCGCTCATGGGGGTGCTGGGCGCCTTCGTGTTCGCGGCCCAGATGATCAACTTCACCATCCCGGGCACCGGGTCGAGCGGTCACATCGGAGGGGGCCTCCTCCTCACGATCCTCCTGGGGCCCCACGCCGCCTTTCTCACCATCGCCTCGGTGCTGGCGGTCCAGGCCCTCTTCTTCGCGGACGGCGGGCTCTTGGCCCTGGGGGCCAACATCTTCAACCTGGGGGTGTTTCCCTGCTTCGTGGCCTACCCCCTGGTCTTCCGGCCGCTCGCCGGCGACCGACCCTCCCCGGTGCGCCTGAGCCTCGCAAGCCTCGCAGGCGCCGTGGTGGGCCTGGAGCTCGGGGCCCTGGGGGTGGTGGTGGAGACCATCGCCTCGGGCATCACCGAGCTTTCCTTCGGCCAGTTCGCCGCGCTCATACTCCCGATCCATCTCGCCATCGGCGTGGGGGAGGGCCTGGTCACCGCCGCGGTCGTGAACTTCGCCCGCCGGGCCGAGCCCGGCCTGTTCGCCCCCGACGCTCCCCGGTCGGCCGCCGGGCATCGCCGGCTCCTGGTGGCCCTCGGCGTGGCCGCCCTCGTGGTCGGCGGGGCCCTGTCGTGGTTCGCCTCGGCCCACCCCGACGGCCTGGAGTGGTCGCTGGCCAAGGTGACCGGGTCCGAGGAACTCCCGGCCCCGGCCGACGGCGTCCACGGTGCGCTCGCCCGCCTCCAGGAGAAGCTCTCGTTCCTGCCCGACTACAGCCTGCCCGGCCCCGCCGAGGAACCCGAGGCGGGCGGGGAGGCCTCCGGATCCGAGGCCTGGCCCGCCGTGGACCCCGGCACGAGCGTCTCGGGGATCGTGGGCGGCCTCCTCACCCTGGCCGCGGCCCTGGGTCTCGGGTTCGCCCTGCGAAGAAAGGGCCGGACCGCGGCGAACTCCCCGACCTGATCCGGCCTTCGGACTGACCCGGGGCCGGGCCCTCCGCCCGGCCCCCGTTCCTTTCCCCCGCTTTCGGCCCTCGGTTCCCCCTCCGCCCCCTTCGGCGGGTGGGCACCCGTGCGGCCGGAAACCTTGGAAATTCCAGAAGGAGGAGACATCATGCGCTGCCGTGCCCTTTGCCTGTGCGCCATCCTGGCCCTGCCCCCCGCCCTGTCGCCGGCTGCCACGCTGGAAGAGCGGGTGGAGGCGTTGGAAAAGCGAAACGCCGAACTCTATCACACGCTCGAAGAAAAGAAGGCCGCCGGGGTCGGCACACGGATCGGCGACCGCCTTTCCCTTTCAGGGCTCCTCGAGGTCGAAGCCTCTTACGAACGCCGGGACGCCCGTTCCGGGGATGACGAGGCGGCGAGCGACCTCGTGCTGGCCACGGCCCAACTGGGTTTCGAGGCCGCGATCCACGAGAACCTGAGCGCCACCTTGGTTCTCTTGTACGAAGAGGACGAGACCGAAGGGGTCGAGGTGGACGAGGCCACCCTGGACTACCGCCGGGGCGCCTGGTTCGGCCGGTTCGGCAGGCAGTACGTGCCCTTCGGAGCGTTCCCGAGCCACTTCGTTTCCGACCCCCTCACACTGGAGCTCGGGGAAACCCGGGAAACCGCCGTTCTCATCGGGTACGACCACGACCGGTTCACGCTGTCGCTCTTCGCCATGAACGGCGACGCCGAGAAGGTGAACGCCGCCGGCCAGGCCGAGGAGGATCACGTGAAGGACTGGGGCGTGAGCGCGGTCCTTCGGCCCCTGGACGGCGTGGAACTCGGGGCAAGCCTCCTGTCGGACCTCGCCGACACCGACGCGGATCTCCTCCCGGAGTACAGGGACCGGGTGGCCGGCTGGAGCGCCTACGCCGTCATCGCGGCGGGGCCGTTCGAGCTCTCCGGGGAACTCCTGGGCTCCCTCGGGGCCTTTGACCGGGCCGACCTCGACGAAGACGCCGACGGGTCCGGCGACCGCCCCCTCACCTGGAACCTGGAAGCCGCCTGGGACGTCCGGCCGACCGTGGAGGTCGCCGCCCGCCTCGCCGGGAGCCGGGATCTCGCCGGCTTCCCCCGGCTCCAGACCGGCGCAGTCGTGTCCTGGAGCCCCTGGGAGCAGGTGAGCCTCGCCCTCGAGTACCTCCACGCCGCCTTCGACGAGGACTTCGAACCCGAAACCGACTCCGCCGACACCCTCACGGCCCAACTCGCCGTGGAGTTTTGAGAAAGGGTTCACGGGACCTCGGCTGAGGCGCCCTCCTTCCGAACCGCGGCGCCGGAGCCCTTTCGCCGTGGGCGACCCACCATGGGTCGCCCTCTTTTTTCTCGAATGCTCGCCTTGAGCACCAAAACCGGGATTCCGCCTCAAGGACGCCACCGAACGTGCCGACCTTCACATGCAGCACAAGTAGCGGTACCTTACGGGCAATCGGGTCTGCGCAAAGGTGGAAACTCCGGTAGACCTCCTGGAACAGAGGACCGGAGGCCGCAGACCGGCGACCGTGTCAGGAGTCAGTGGACAGACGACAGAGGACAGGGGGTGCTCTGACTTCTGTCTTCTGAATTCCGGCCCCTGATACGGCAGCCGCTCCCACGGGTTGGCCGGCGCGATGATGTCGGGATCCCGAATGTTCTTAGCCGCCTAGCTGCCAAGCAGCCAGCCGCCTAGCCGAAGATCCTTGGAAGGGGCGTATGACGCCGGTCACTCTCGCAGGAAGCCTTTTCGTGCTAGGCGTCGCAGCCGGGGCGCTGTTCCACCGGGCCGATTACTGCCTGGTGGCCGCCCTGCGCGACCCGTTCCTGTTCGGGGACCGCGTGCTGACCCGCACGCTGGTCGTGGGCATCGCCGTGACGGCCCTTCTGTTCGAGGCCCTTCGGGCGGCGGGGCTCCTTTCCGCCTACCCCTTTCCCCTGTTGGGCCCGGCCCACCTGGCCGGTGCGGCCGGGGGGGTCCTCTTCGGCGTCGGCATGGTGCTCGCCGGCGGGTGTGTGGTGGGCACGCTTTACAAGGTGGCCCAGGGCAGGGGGCTCCACCTGGCCGCCTTCCTCGGGATCCTCGGGGGAAGCGGGCTCTACGCCGAATTTCACCCGTTCTGGACCCGGGTCGCCGCGCCCACCAGGGTGGGGGGCGACGCCGTGACCCTGCCCCAGGCGCTCGGCCTTCCCCCGTGGGCCCTCGTCCTGCCGCTCACAGCCGCCCTCCTGGGGTGGGCGTGGCGGTGGTGGCGCCGAGGGGAACTTTCCCGGCCGTTTTCCGTGCCCGGGGGGGTTTCCCCCCTGGCCGCGGCCTTGAGTTTGAGCGGGATCAGCGCGGCCGTGTGCGCGGTGTCGGGGGTGCCGATCGGGGTGACCACCGCCTACACGAAACTGGCGGCCGCCGCCGAGTCATGGCTCGCGCCGGCGCACGTGGCCGCCAACGAGTTTTTCCGGGCGGCGCCGCTGTCGTTCCGGCTAGCCTGGGCCGACCTTCCCCTCGTCGGAGGCCCCGGGCCCCGCTGGGACGGCGTGGCCCTCCTCCAGGGGCCGATCATCGCCGGCATCCTGGCCGGCGCGGGCCTTTCGGCGCGGCTTGCCGGGGAGTGGCGGCTCCGGCTGAGGGCCCCGGCCCGCCAGTACGTCTCGGCGATCGTCGGGGGCGGCCTCATGGGGATCGGGGCCCGCATGGGCGCCGGGTGCAACGTGTGGCACCTCTGGGGCGGGGTGCCGATCCTCGCCCTGCAAAGCCTCGTGTTCGTGGCCGGGCTCCTCCCCGGAACCTGGCTCGGAACCCGGATCCTCGTCTCGTGGGTGGTGCTGTCAAACCCCGCCGCCGCGAGAGCCCAGGAGGCCTCCCCATGAACCACCAACCGCCCCGCGATCACGTGATCGACGTCCGGGGACAGATCTGTCCCTCGACCCTCCTCGTCACCCTGCGGGAGATGAACCGCCTCAAAGAACGCCTCCGGGCGGGCGAGGTCCGGCTCGTGGTGCACACCGACTACCGGGATGCCACCGCCACGGTGCCCGGTTCGGCCCGGGCCATGGGTTATGACGTTGCCGTGGAGCCCGATGGGGCTTCGTTTCGCATCACGATCCAGGCCAAACGGGAGTAGACCATGGCCGAGCCCCGGGACTCCCAAGACCCCGCCCGACGTCACGAGCGCCTGCTCGCCTACGTGCGGGAGAAGACGAACGAACTCCTGGGCGTGATCGGCACGGCCCCCCTGCGCCCCGAGGAACTCGACGAGGAGCACCTCCTCGAGCTGGACCCCATCGGCACGGTGGCGGGCGCGTTCGCCCAGGTGATGGAGCACCTCAAGCACACAAACGCCCGGCTGCACCTCGCCTACGCGGAACTCGCCGCCATCTTCGAGTATGCCTCGGTGGCCATCGTGATGGTGGACCAGGACCTGCGGATCCGCACCTCGAACCCCGCGGCCAAACGTCTGTTTTGCATCAACCCGACCGGCCGCCAGGACATCCCCTGTTACCAAGCCCTCTGCGGGCGTGCCCGTCCCCCCGCCCTGGGCTGCTCGGCCCTCCGGGCCCTCAAGACGGGACGGCCGGTCCGCCACCCCCGATGGCAGCGGGAGGGCCGGGCCTACGAAGTGTTCGCGAGCCCTGTGTTCGACGAAACCGGGCAGGCCGACCACGTGGTCCTGATCTACCTGGACATCACCGAGCGGGTGAGGGCCCACCGGGAGATCGCGGAACGGGAGGAGCGGCTCCAGGACTTTCTCGACAACGCAAGCGACCTCATCCTGAGCGTGAGCCCCGAAGGGCGGATTCTCTACGTGAACCGGACGTGGAAGAAAACCCTCAGTTACGCCGACGCCGACCTCCAACACATGCGCATCTTCGACGCGCTCGATCCCGGCTACATCGAACACTGCCGCAGCCTGCTGGCCCATCCCACACCCGCGGGCGAGAACCGGCGCATCGAGGTGGCGTTCCGGACCAAGGACGGCCGCCGGATCGAGGCGGAAGGGGCGGTGAACTGGGTGTGGGAAAACGGCCGGCCGGTGGCCACCCGGGGGATCTTCCGGGACGTGACGGCGCTGCGCCGGGCCGAGGAGGAGCGGCGGCGACGGGAGACATTAGAATCGCTTGGGGTGCTGGCCGGCGGGATCGCCCACGACTTCAATAACGTCCTGGCCGGGATTCTCGGGCAACTGGAACTCGCGGCCCGCTCCCTGCCCACGGACCACCCCGCCCGGGAGCGGCTCGCCACGGCCCAGGAGGCCGCCGTGAGGGCCCAGGGCCTGACCCACCAACTCCTCACCTTCGCGAAGGGCGGGGAACCCCGGAAGCAGACGATCGATCTCGCCTCCCTGGTGGACGAGACGGCCCGGTTCGCCCTGGCGGGTTCCTCCGTGGCCTATGAGTTCTCCGCCCCGCCCGACCTGCCCGCCGTGGAGGCCGATCCCCACCAGTTGGCCCACGTGGTGCAAAACCTCGTGCTCAACGCCGCCCAGGCCATGGGGAACAGGGGCGCGATCCGGATCGCCCTGGAACCCGCCCCGGCCCCGGACGCCTCCGGGCAACCCGGGGTGCTGGTGACCGTGGCGGACACGGGCAAGGGCATCCCCCCCGAGGTGCTTCCCCGGGTGTTCGACCCCTATTTCACGACCAAGCCGGACGGCACCGGGTTGGGGCTCACAACCGCCTATTCGGTGGTGACCCGGCACGGGGGCCGGATCGAACTCGACTCCCAACCCGGCCGGGGCACCGAGGTGCGGGTGTGGCTGCCGGCCGCGGGGGCATCGGTTCGGGAAGCCGAGACGCCGGAGACGGCGGAACCCGAGACACCGCAGGCAGACCGCCCGGTGAGGGTTCTCCTCATGGACGACGAGGAGATGATCCTCGACGCCGCGGCCGACCTCCTCGACATGGAGGGGTTCGAGGTGGAAACCGCCCGGGACGGGGACGAGGCCGTCGCGCTGTACCGCGAGGCCTTCGACCGGGGCCGGCCCTTCGACGTGGTGATCCTGGACCTCACCGTGCCCGGGGGGAAGGGCGGCCTCGAGACGCTTCGGTCCCTGCGGGACCTCGACCCCGAGGTGCGGGCCATCGCCTCAAGCGGGTACGCCAACGACCCGGTCCTCGCCCGGCCCGAGGCGTACGGGTTTTGCGCCACGGCGCCCAAGCCCTACCGACTCTCCGACCTCCTGGGGGCCGTCGAGGCCGCCCTCGGGGCAAACAAAAAGGGCAGGGAAAACTCTCCCTGCCCTCGAACCGAACCGAGATGAAGAAGCCGATAGGAGAAAACGGCCTCCTACAGCTTCAGCACGATCATCAGGGCGATGACCAGGGCGTAGATCACCAGCGACTCGATCATGGCGAGGCCGATGATCATCGGGGTCACCAGCTTACCGCTGGCGGCGGGGTTGCGGGCGATGCCCTCCAGGGCGGCCGCAAGGCCCTTCGACTGACCCAGGGCGCCGAACGCGGCGGCGATGGCGATGGCGAAGCCGGCCGAAAGGGCCAGCAACCCCCGCAGGGCCAGGCTCTCCCCACCCTCGGCGGCCTCGGCGGCGAACGCGGGGGCGGCCAGGGCGATGGCCGTGAAGGCCATGGGTGCGATGGTCCAGATGCGCTTCAGCATGTCTCTCACCTCCTCTCTGTGGGGTTTTTGAAAAACGCGGTCCGCGCCCACGCGGGCCGCGTAGCCGAACCCTAATGCTCGCCGTGCTCGATGGCGCCCGACAGGTACACCATGGTGAGCAGCATAAACACGAAGGTTTGCACGAACGACACGAACAGGCCCAACACCGAGGTGAATACGGGCACGGCCAGGGGGGCCAGCATGAAGAAGATGGCGCCAACCTTGTGGTCGCCCATGATGTTTCCGAACAGACGCAGGCTCAGGCTCATGGGCCGGGCCAGGTGCGAGATGATCTCGATGGGGATCATGAGCCAGGCGAGCCACCAGAACGGCCCCATGAAGTGCTTGAGGTACGCGAGCCCGTGCTCCTTGAACCCGTAGAGGTTGTAGGCCACGAACACCACCAGCGCGCAGGCCAGGGTGGTGTTCAGGTTGTCGGTGGGCGGGGCGAACCCGGGCACGAGCCCGGCGAGGTTCGAAAACAGGATGAAGAACGCGAGCGAACCCACGAGGTAGAGGAACCGCGGGGCCACCGGGCCCATGGAGTCCTCCATGATCTTCAGGATCCCGGAGACCATGAGCTCCATGAGGTTTCGCACCGTGAGCCGGTCTTCGGGAATCAGGTCCTCGTCCCGCTCGATCCGGTCCTTAATCTTGCTTCGGGCGATCACCACCAGGCACAGGATGATCAGAACGATCAGGATCGCGTTCGACACGTGGAACGCGGGCTCGCCGTTCGAGGGGTTGACGAAGTGTTCCTCGAGCTGCTTGAGCCCGGGGATCAGGGAACTCCAGAGAATATCGTGGTGCCCTTCCGCAGCCATGAAACCCTGCCTCCCGATCTGGAACCCCGACGGGCCGGTCCCGCCGCTACCAGCCGATCAGCCGGAACACCGCCTCGGCCGTGATGGCGACGAAGATCGCGCCCAATCCGCACAACAGGCCGATGGGATCGACCCGAAACTTGACCACCAGCACCCCCACCAGGAGCATCAGCCCCGCGAACTTCGCCCAGTAGAGCCCGATGTTCACGGGGTTCGTGGACCCCTTGCCGAACACCGACTGGAGCACGGCCGCCATCACCTTGAAGTTGGCGGCCATGACGAGCCCGCCCAGCAGGATCCCCAGGCCGAACCGCCGCGAAACCGCAAGCCCCGCAAGGGTCCCCGCCGCCGTGAGCACCAGGTTGAACACCTGGATCCGGCGGATGCTGACGGGTTCGCCCGCGTCCTCCTCGGGTTCCCCCAACGGCGACTCAGGGGTCTCAGGGGGCGTCCGCATCGTCTTCCTTTTGCGCCTCGGCCCGTTCCAGGTTCCGGAGCACCCGGACCAGGCTGCGGAACCCGGCGATCACCCCGCAGACGAGCCAAAACAGGGTCATCCAGGGGCCGGTGCCGAGCCAGGTATCGAGCGCGTACCCGATGCCGGCCCCGATCGCCACCGACATCCCCAGCTCCAGGGTGCCGGCGCTCACGTGGGTGATCAGACGAACCGTCTCGCGCCGAGGCGCCTTCATTCGGTACGCACCCCCCAGGTGCGCCCCACGGGCACCGTGAACAGCACGCCCTGGCCCCGCTTGTCCCACCCGCCCAGGATCCGGCCGAGCCCCTCGGCCAGGTGGTCCACCTTCTCGTCGGGCACCACCGAGAGGATCGTGCGGTTGAACGGCCGGGCGGGGGAAAACAGATCCCGGAACCCCGCGAAGATCGGCACCTCCTGGGAGAGGAACCGGGCCATTCCCTCGCTTTCGAGGATCGTGGCCCCGCTCACCCCCTCCTCGAGGAAGTAGGTGAGCACCTCCTCGAGCTTTTCTTCGCGGTTCAGGACCAGGATGAGAAGCTGCATGGGCACGCCCCGGGGCGCCCGGAAAAGCCCCCGGGCCGAAAAGTCGGCCCTCTATAGCACACGGCCGAAAAACGGGTCAACCGAGAATGGGAAAGGCGCCGGCGTCAGAACGATGCCAGCACCTCGTCGGCCGCCTCCACCGTGCGGGCGATGTCCTCGTCGGTGTGGGCAAGGCTCATGAACCCGGCCTCGAACTGGCTGGGGGCCAGGTTCACGCCCCGCTCCAGCATGCCCTGGAAGAACCGGCCGAACGCCGCGGTGTCGCTCCGGAGAGCCGAAGCGTAGTCAGTCACCGGTCCCTCCTGGAAGAAGGTCGTGAACATCGAGCCCACCCGGGTGTGGAACGCCGGCACGCCCCGGCGGGAGAACACCTCGGCGATCCCGTCGCAGAGCTTCTCGGACTTCGCCTCGAGCTCCTCGTACACACCCGGCCGCCGCAGGAGCTTCAGCGTCACGAGCCCCGCGGTCATGGCCAGTGGATTCCCCGACAGGGTCCCGGCCTGGTACACCGGCCCCACGGGCGCCACCTTCTCCATGATCTCGCGCTTTCCGCCGTAGGCGCCCACGGGGAGCCCGCCGCCGATGATCTTGCCCATCGTCGTGAGGTCGGGGGTCACCCCGAACCGCCCCTGGGCGCCGCCCAGGGCCACCCGGAACCCGCTCATCACCTCGTCGAAGATGAGCACGATCCCCTCCCGCTCGGTGATCTCCCGCAGCCCCTCCAGGTATCCGGGCTGGGGCGGGATGCAGCCCATGTTCCCGGGCACCGGCTCCACGATGAGGCAGGCGATCTGGCCCGGGTTGTCGCGGACCACCCGCTCGAACGCCTCGAGGTCGTTGTACGGGATGGTGAGGGTGTGCTTGGCGAAATCCGCGGGCACCCCGGGGCTCGTGGGCACCCCGAAGGTGGTCGCGCCCGAGCCGGCCTTGACGAGCAGGGAGTCCCCGTGGCCGTGGTAGCAGCCCTCGCATTTCACGATCTTGTCCCGGCCGGTGTAGCCCCGGGCCAGCCGGATCGCGCTCATGGTGGCCTCGGTGCCGGAGTTCACCATCCGCACCATCTCCACGCTCGGCACGATCTCGCACACGAGCTCGGCCATCTCCACCTCGAGCTCCGTGGGCGCCCCGAAGGACGTGCCGTCGGCCAGGGCCTTGGCGAGGGCCTCGCGCACCTCGGGGTGGTTGTGCCCCAGGATCATCGGGCCCCAGGAGCCCACGTAGTCGATGTAGGCGTTGCCGTCCACGTCGTAGAGCCGGGCCCCCTCGGCCCGGGCGATGAACACGGGGTTCCCGCCCACCGCCCGAAACGCCCGCACCGGGCTGTTCACGCCGCCGGGGATGAACCGCTGGGCCTTCTCGAAAAGCTCGTGGGACCGGTCGTGGCGCATGGAATCCTCCGAAACGGAAAGGGGGAACGAAGACCAGCGGGCATGGCTACCACGGCCCGGCCGCCCGATGCAACCTCGCCGGGCCCGGCCCAACGGCTTGAGGCGTTCGGTCAAGTTGCCTACACTTCCGGCCGTCTCCGTTCCCACCGGTCCCATCAGGGAGGAGTTGGCATGCGATTTCGTGAGTCGTGGAAGTCGGGTACGGCGTTGGTTCTGGTGTTCTCGTTCCTGTGCCTTTCGCTTCCCACCTCGCCGGCGGTGGCCGGCTGGATCCCGACCCGGAAGGCCCTGGCGCCCCAGGAGCGGCTCGCCTCGGCGCTGGAGCGCGAGGAGATCGCGGCTGCGCTCCGGGAGCTCGGGATCGATCCGGCCGAGGCCCAGCGGCGGGCCCTGGGGCTCACCGACGCCGAGGCCCGGGAGGCCCTGGAGCGGCTCGCCGCCATGCCGGCCGGCGGCGACCCCCTGGGGGTGATCGTGGGGTCGGCCGTTTTCGTGTTCCTGGTGCTCCTCATCACCGACATCCTTGGCTTTACCGACGTGTTTCCGTTCGTGAAGCGCACGGTGCGGTAGGGCCCCCCGGCCCACTCCCCCGATGGGGGGAGTGGGGGGCAAAACCCGCGGGGGGCGGCGAGCCCTTAGGGACCACGCCGCCCCCCTTCGCTTCCTCGCCCATGGGGACTTCCGCGCTTTCCCGTCTCGCCGCGATCCTCGCCCTTGGCGCCCTGGTCTGCTCGGGCTGCGCGCCCCGGGTGGCACTGGGACCCGACCTGCCCCGGACGGCCCGGGTCGAGGGCGTGCCGGTGATCGCGCAGACCCGCGACCACTGCGGCCCGGCGGCGCTCGCCATGGTGCTCGGGTGGGCGGGGCAGGCCGCCTCGCCCGAGGACCTCGCCCCCCTCGTCTTCACCCCCGGCCGAAACGGCACGTTTCCCCTAGACCTCGCCCGGGAGGCCCGGAGTCGGGGCCTTCTCGCCTGGCGGCTGCCGGCCGAGCCCTCGGCCCTGTTCGGGGAGGTGGCCGCCGGTCATCCCGTGCTGGTGCTGGAAAACCGGGGGCTTTCCTGGGCGCCCGTGTACCACTACTCCGTGCTCGTGGGATTCACCCCCGACGAGGTGATCCTGCACGCCGGGGGGCCCGAGCCCGAGGCGGTGCGGCGAAGCACCTTCGTGCGGACCTGGCTTCGGGCCGGCGGGTTCGGCCTCGCGGTCCTGCCGCCGGAGGAACTCCCGGCCGAGGCCGGCCCGGACGCCGTACTCGACGCCCTGGCCGACCTGGAGGCCGCCGGGCGGCCGGCCGAGGCGGCCCGGGGCTACCGGGCCTTCCTGGCCCGCTGGCCGGAGGACTGGCGGGGGGCCTTCGGGTGGGGCAACGCGCTCGCGGCGACCGGCGACCCGGCCGGGGCCGAGGCCGCGTTCCGGCGGGCCCACGCCACCGCGCCCGAACGGCCCGAACCCCTGAACAACCTGGCGCTCCTACTGGCGAAGCAGGGCCGGCACGACGAGGCCAAGGCCCTGGCCCGCATGGCCGTGGACGCGGCGGAACGCCTCGGTCTCGACCCGGCGGCATACCGGGACACGGAGCGGTCGGTGGGCCGGGACGCCGGGCGGACGGTAGGACGGTAGGACGGTGGGGCGCGGGAAGACTCGCCCGGGGCCCTGACCATTTTACGGATCGTCGTAAAACGGTCGCGACCATTTTTCGACGGACGCGAAAATGGCCGAAGAGGAGCGTGCGGCGGACCGCGGGAGAGGCCGGGACGTCGTTGACCGGGATAGAGAAGTCCTTTAGCCGCCGGCCGGTGCCCCAGGCATCGGTCCGAAGGACCACCGGCACCAGGGGCACCCCGGAGCGGGCGGCGAGCTTCGCCCCGATGGTGTTGAACCGATCGAGCCGCAGGGCATCCGACCGAGTGGTCTGGGGGAACACCACGACAGCGCCCGCCCGGCCGGGCCCGTCTCGGTCGCCCTCCCCCTGCCACAAAACCTAGGGGACGTTGACAGGTTATAAAGTCCTGCTCCCCTCTACTGCGTTCGTTCCCCCGACTTTACGGCCTGCCACACCGATGCCTGTGTCCGGCCCGTACGCCGGGCCAATTCGTCAAATGTCGCCCCTGCCTCCCGGCGGGCTCGCCGGTAAAACTCGCGCCGGGCCCGTGTTACCTTCCGCTCCCGACTCGGCCCAGTGATCGCCGCCTGTTCCACCCCAAACTCTTCCGCCACCTCCGCCAAAATCTCGT
>NZ_BAAHXI010000004.1:0-103747 GCF_054656955.1 Deferrisoma palaeochoriense | reverse complement strand
GCCGGGCATCGGTCAGCGTCACCTCCCCGTCTCGGGCCAGGGCGGCGAACACGCCCACCTGGCAGTTCTCCACCTTTCCCAGGCGCCCACACCACTGGCGCGCCACGCCGACCGAGCGGTTGCCTTTCTTGGGGAACCCACTTTCATCCACGATCAGACACGTGTTGGGGGAGCCTCCCGACAACCGGTGCCTTTCCTCCTTTCCCTTTGCCCGACTCCCTCCATCGCTTCATGGCAATGCGCCCGAGGGTCGTGCCCAGACCGGTTGGCCGCAAACAAAAAAACGGCCACGGACGCACGTCGGCGCCCCGGTGGCCGTTCGGTCGTGAGATGCTGTCCTGCCCTCGGTGTGCCGCCCCTTCATCACCCCGCCCTGTCTGGCGCGGAGAGAATGCCGAAGATCCCACGGCATCGGCAATAGGACGGACTGGGAAATCGGTCAGATCCTGTCCGACGAGACCTTCCGCGGCCATCAACAGACATTCGCCGCGAGCGGCGCGGCGGTCAAGACATGCCTGGCCCCAGCCGCTTGTCGGCCACGACACCAGGCTTGCTACCGCGGGCCCTGTATGATAGGAGAGGAGAACCGGCCCATGGGGCCGGGCTGTCGCGGTGGAAAGTCCCTCGGCGGACGTTTCAGCCGTCCGTCAATCCACCGGACGACTCATCAGTTCCGGGCACCGGTCTTTGACAGCGGAGCGGGGTGGCACGGCGCGAACCTCTGGCGCACACGCGATTCCGAGGGGGTTCGCGCTCGGCGCCTAACTGCCCGCAATCCGGCGGAAAACCCTCTGCGACCCACGGCGGAGAACTCCTGTGAAACCGACCCTGTTCAACCAAGCGGTATGGGTTCGCGGAAACGGGCTGGGAACCCCGCATCGCAACGATGGTCTTGGGGCGGGTGGGGTTGCAACCGGTACCGGAAGTGATGGGTCGTTGGGACGCGCGCGGGCGGCAAGGGGGACCTGGAGGCCCTGGTGTTGCAACCGGTACCGGAAGTGATGGGTCGTTGGGACGTGCGCGGGCGGGACCTTCTTGCCTCTGCGCCCCGTTGCAACCGGTACCGGAAGTGATGGGTCATTGGAGGCCGGAGAAGAACTGACAAGGGCGCCGAGCAAATCGCAAAGAAGGACGCCATATTTCCGGCCAGGCCCGGCGCTCTGGAAAGAGGGGGGCGCATGCCAACCCGGGCGATCAAGTTCAGACTCGTTGTTCCCCGCGATGACTCCCCTGAGTCCGTCCGCGCTCGAAAGGCCCTCTGGGCCACCCACCTTTTTGTAAACCGCGCCGTTGCCCACTACGAAAACCTGCTGCTGGAGATGCGGCAGGCCGACGTGTGCGTGGGGCAGACCCCCGAGGAGAAGGACGAGATCGCCCCGGCCGCCGTGTGGAGAAGCCGCCTCGAACAACGGCTTCGCGACCGAGGCGTACCGCCCGAACGCCGCCAGGAAGCCTGCGAGCTGTTGCGGGAGTTCTACGGCCACATCGTGACTTCCAGCCGGGACCCCGGCCGGGGAAGCGCCCAGGATGCCCGCAACTATCACGACCTCTTGGTGTCGGCCGGTTCGGCCTCGGGCCAGGCCGACGAACACCTGCTGGCGGTGTTCGACCCCGTGCTCCAGCGGTATCGAACCGGCGACGGCTGGCGGGAACCCGACGAGGCGTGGGCCGAGGAAGCCCGGGGCATCCTGGCCTCGAACGAGGAACTTCTCAACCGCACGGGCCGCCCGCCCGCATGGCTCGTGAGCTACCACAACGGCGACCCTGGGTGGCCGCTTCGCTTGTTTTCGGACCTCCAGGGGAAGTGGTCGGGCGACGTTCTTCTCAAGGCGCGGTTGAGAGACCTCGGTGTGGTGCCGCTGGCGGCTCCCTTTGGCGAAGGGCTGATCCGGGGTACCCGCGGCAACCTCACCAAGTACGAGCGCATGGCGTTCGCCCTTGCCGTGGGGCACCTGAACTCCTGGGAGACGTGGGGCCATAGAGCCCGGGTCGCGTACCAGGAGCGGCTCGACCGCCTCGTCCGTTGGGACGAGCGGTGGGCGGAGCCCCTTGCCGACGCCCTGGCGGCGATTCGACGCTACGAGAAGGAGCGCACCCTGGCCCTGGAACGGTTGGCCGAGGGGCTGGGCGCGGCGCCTCATTATCGGGTGGGCTTTCGGGAACTGCGGGGCTGGCCGCGCCTGCGCGAGTGGCTGCTAGCCCATCCGGGCGCGCCACTGGATGAGCGCAGGAGGTTTCTGGCCCAACTGCAAGCCGAAAATCCCCGAAAATTCGGCGGGGCGGAACTGCTCGCGTGGCTCGCGCACCCCGAGCAGGATTGGCTCGTGCGGCACCCGGCGGGCGACGCGGTGCAGGCCGTGGCCGAACGGAACTACCTGGAACGGCTCCTGGAGCGTACCCGCCGGCACCCCGTGTTCACGTTCGCCGAGGCGCGGGAACATCCCCGGTTCGCCGAGTTCGACCCCCCGAAAAACCAGAACCAGCCCCCTACCGCCTGGCCAGCCCAGAACCGGGAAAGCTCACCCTTACCCTTCGGTTGTTAACCCCCGTGGACGGCGACCCGTCAGGTCCGCTGGAGGAACAGGGCTTCACTTTTCCCCTGGCGCCGTCCGGGCAGGCCCGAGGGGCCGTGGTGGAGGAGGTACGAACGGGGCGCACGAGGGGCACCCGTCGGGACCTGGTGCTCCGGCGCCGCACCCAGGACCGCCTTGGGGAATCGGCGGCAAAGGTGGCCGGTGCGGCTCTTCTGTTCGACCGGGGCCACACCGAGAAAACGGGCGAGGAGGCCCTGGCCGACGGCGCCGTGGGACCCGTGTACTTCAAGGTGGCCCTCGATGTGGTGCCCGAAGCCGGAGAAGAAACGTTCCGCATCCGGAAGACCAAGAAGGCCTGGTTCGACTCTTCCCTCGGCGAGCGGATAAGTGCCAAGGGACGGGAGAGGGCTCCAACCACCCCCACCCGCGTGCTCGCCGTGGACCTGGGCTTGCGATCGGCCGCGGCCATTGCGGTGTACGAGGTGGAACCCGCAACGGGGGCTGACGGGGCTGTGTCGGCGACGCCGGCGTACCGGCTCGAACGAAGCGCCGTGCTTCGGCTGCCCGGAGAGGAAACAGAGAAGGACGTGCTCGCCCGGCGCCGGGAGGCCGACGACGAACTGTTCGCGGTACGGCGGGAGATCCGCCGGCTTGGCACGTTTCGGCGGATCTGCCTCATGGAAACCCCGGAGGAGCGGCGTGAGGCGCTCGCCGCGCTCCGGGCCGACGGCGAGGCATCGGGGGAGCGGTTTCCCTTCCGGGACGAGGACCTCGCCGAGCTATGGGGCGTGGCCGGGGCTCCGACGCCCCAGTGGCGCGACGCAGCCTTTCGGCTCTACCGGGAAGCCGAGCGAAGGCTCGGGGAGCACATCTCCCAGTGGCGCAGGCGGACCAAGGAACTCAAGACCAGCGGCGGCGGGAAGAGCGCGTGGGCGGTGGAGCATCTCGAACGGGTGTACCGGACCCTTCTCGCCTGGCACCGGCACCAGCCCCCTTGGAGGCCCGAGGTCCAGCGACTCGACCGGGAACGCTTCGGCTCGGTGGCCCGAAGGCTTAGGCAACACTTTGTGAACCTCCGGGAGGACCGCGCCAAGACGACGGCCGACCTCATCGTGCAGGCCGCCCGGGGGCTGGTGTACGAGGACGGCCGCTGGACCCAAAGGTTTGACCCCGTGGACCTGATCGTGTTCGAGGACCTCACCCGCTACCGGTTCCGCACCGACCGGCCCCGGGCGGAGAACCGGCAACTGATGCGGTGGATGCACCGGGAGGTCCGGCGACTGGCCGAGATGCAGGCGGAGGAGTACGGCATCGCCGTTGCCGAAACAGGCGCCGCCTTTTCGAGCCGTTTCGACGCCACGACCGGGGCGCCCGGCGTACGATGCCGGGCCCTGACCGCCGAAGACGCGGCCCAACTACAGGCCGGCGGGGCCCCCTGGCTGGTGCCCGCCCTGGAAGCCGTCGGAATCCCCCCGGAGAAGGCGAGGCCGGGAACGCTCGCGCCCACGGGCACGGGGGAACTCCTGGCCTACCTGAAACCCGACGGCCTCGGCGTCAAGCACGCCGACATCAATGCGGCGCAAAACATCGGGCGGCGATACGTGACAGGGCACAGCGACCCGGTACGGTTGGCGGTGCGCCCCTTGGAGACAAGGGACCACGGGACGGTCTATGTGAACCCTGCGCCGGGGAAACGACTTCAGGGGGCGTTGGGGGCGGCCGCCGTCGCGTTGGTCCCCCGCGGCGATGGAGCCGACGGCTACGAACTCAGGGGGTTCCGAACCGTGGCCGAGTGCGCCCGTTTCCTGGGGGTGTCTCGGCAAGCCCTGGGAGCGGGGGTGGAGGATACCGAGGAATCGGGGGCGACCGGAGAGGACGTGTCCGACGCCGACCTCGAACTGGACGCCATCGAAGAGGAGCAGGCCGAGCGGATGGGCGAGCGCACCACATTCTTCCGGGATCCGAGCGGCCAAGTGGCCGGAGGCCGCTGGCTACCCGCCAAAGAGTTCTGGGGGCGGGTGGAACGGACGGTGGCGAAGCGGCTCGCCGACAGACGACCAGCCTCGGGATCCCCGGATTCTGGACCCGCGGACGGCGAGAGACGCCCTGCGGCAGGCTGAGGCCTCCCGACCACGCGCACGGGGAACGGATTCCAGGAGGGGAAGGAAGGGGGGCTTCGGGTTTTCTGCCTTGGCCCGCGTCGGGGACTGTCCAACGGCCCACCGGAAGGGCCACGTTCTCAGGGCACAAGAAGAAAGGGCTTACGGGGATGGCCCGTAAGCCCTTGATTTTCGTGGTGGAGCCGATCGGGATCGAACCGACGACCTCTTGAATGCCATTCAAGCGCTCTCCCAGCTGAGCTACGGCCCCACGAGAGAATCGGCTTTTTACCAGACCCGGCCGGGCGTGTCAACGGGAACCGCACGGGACGCTCCGAGCGGCTCAAGATCTTGCCCCGGCCGGACGATCGATGGATTGCCCCCACCGTGGACCGTTGGGACGCGGGGACGTTAGGACGTGGGGACGTTGGGACGCGAGGACGTTAGGACGTCAAGATCTTTGGTGGTCCCAGCGGTGCCGCCGGTCCCACGGTGCGGGGGGCCGGAATGCAGGGGGTAGGCGCCAGAGAACCCCTGTCCTCTGTCCTCTGTCCCCTGACTCCTGGCCCAGGGCCGTCCCACACCCGAGCCCTGACTCGGCGGTTCCATTCCTGCGCAGTGAGCCCCCAAAGGGGGCCCAGGGGAGATTCCATGCGGATCCTGATCGTGGACGACGACCAAAGCACCCGCCGGATGGTGGAGCACACGCTCCTCGCGGCCGGTTACGAGGCCGACCTGGCCGAGGACGGGGAGGCGGCCTGGGAGGCCCTGGAAACCGGCCACCACCGGATCGTCCTCACCGACTGGCTGATGCCCCGGCTCTCGGGGCTCGAACTCGTGGAGCGGATCCGCTCCCACGAGCGGCCGTACACCTACCTCATCATGCTCACGGTGAAGGAGGCCCTGCCCGATCTCGTGGAGGCCCTGGACGCGGGGGCCGACGACTACCTCACCAAGCCCTTCCGTCCCGAGGAACTCCTTGCTCGCATCCGGGCCGGCGAGCGCACCGTGGAACTCCACGACCGCCTGGCCCAGCGGGTCGGGGAACTCGAACGGGCCCTGGCCGAGGTGAAGCGGCTCCAGGGGCTACTGCCCATCTGCATGATCTGCCACAAGATCCGCGACGACCAGCAGTACTGGCACCGGCTCGAGGCGTACCTCTCCACCCACGCCGGCATCGAGTTCACCCACGGCATGTGCCCCGACTGCGCCCAGAAGTGGCGCGAGGAAAACGGGCTCGCCTGATCTACGGCCAGATGCCCAGGGCCTCGTAGGAGGCGGCGATCTTGTCGATGGCCAGCACGAAGGCCGCGGTCCGAAGATCGACCTCCTTGCCCAGCCGGGCCCGGGTCTCCTGGATCTCCCGGAACGCCAGCACCATGGTCTCCTCGAGCCCGGCGTTCACCAGCTCCTCCTCCCCCGGCCCCCGGGCCAGCCGCTGGCCCTCGGCGGCCTCGAACCGCCGGCCGGTCATGCGCTCGAGGGCGGCCACCAGCCCCCGGTGGATGTCCTCGTCGAACCGCTTCTCCATGCGGCCGAACCGCACGTGGGAGAGGTTTTTGAGCCACTCGAAATAGGACACCGTGACCCCGCCGGCGTTGAGCCACACGTCGGGCAGGATCCACACGCCCCGCTCCCGGAGGATCGCCTCGGCCTCGTCGGTGACCGGGCCGTTGGCCGCCTCGGCCACGATGCGGGCCTGGATGCGCGGGGCGTTCTCGGCCGTGATCTGGTTCTCCAGGGCCGCGGGCACCAGGATGTCGCAGGGCAGCTCCAGGGCCCGGGCCGTGGGCACCACGTCCTCGGCCCCCGGGAATCCCAGGATCGAGCCGGTCTCCCGGCGGTGGGCCACCACGGCCTCCACGTCGAGTCCGTCGGGGTTGTGGACCGCGCCCTCGTACTCGGCGAGCCCCACGATCACCGCCCCGGCCTCCCCGAGGAACTTCGCGGCGTGGTAGCCCACGTTCCCGAGGCCCTGCACCACCACCCGCTTGCCGGCGAGGCCCGGCCCGAGCCCCGCGGCCCGCAGGTCCTCGGCCGACTCGCACGCCTCCCGGAGCCCGAACATCACCCCCCGGCCGGTGGCCTCGGTGCGGCCCCGGATGCCGCCCTGGCCCACCGGCTTTCCGGTGACGCAGGCCAGGGAGTAGAGCTTGTCGGGCGCGAGCGCGCCGTAGGTGTCGGCGATCCAGGCCATCTCCCGGGAACTGGTGCCGAAATCGGGGGCCGGCACGTCGGTGCCGGGACCGATGAAGTTCTTGCGGATGAGCTCGTAGGCGAACCGGCGGGTGATCCGCTCGACCTCGGCGTCGGAGTACCGGTGCCGGGCGATCCGGACCCCGCCCTTGGCCCCGCCGTGGGGCACGTCCACCACGGCGCACTTGAAGGTCATGAGGGCCGCCAGGGCCATCACCTCGTCCTGGGCGACATTCATGGAGTAGCGGATCCCCCCCTTGGTGGGCAGCTTGTGGTGGCTGTGCTCGGCGCGCCAGGCCTGGACCACCTCGATCGAGCCGTCGTCGCGGCGCACCGGAAAGCACACGCGGTAGACGCTGTCGCACTCCCGGATCTGGACGAGGAGCGACGGGTCGTGGGCGGTGAGCCGGGCCGCCCGGTCGAAGGTCTTTCGCACCCGCTGCCAGAAACTGGGCTTCGTCACGATCCCACCTCCCCCAGCAGAGGCCAGAGCCAGGCGCTGGTGCGCATGCCGGCCCACAGGTCGTCGAGGTGGAACTGCTCGTCCGGGCCGTGGGCCCGGTCGTCGGGCCGGCCGAACCCGAGGAGGAGGACCGGGGCGCCGAGAAGCCGCTGGAACGCCTCGACCACCGGGATCGAGCCGCCCTCGCGGATGAAGGCGGGCTCGGCGCCGAACCCCCGGGCCAGGGCCTGGCGGGCCGCGGCCATGAACGGTCCCTCGGTGGGCACCAAGACGGGCCGAGCGCCGTGGAGGCGGGAGATCTCGAGGCGGCATCCGGCGGGCACCCGCCGGGCGAGCCAGCCCTCCAGGAGGCCGGCGATCTCGTCGGGGTCCTGGTCGGGCACGAGCCGGCAGGACACCTTGGCCCGGGCCCAGGCCGGGAGCACGGTCTTGGCGCCCTCCCCCGTGTACCCGGCCACGAGCCCGTTCACGTCGAGGGTCGGCCGGGCCCAGAGCCGCTCCAGGGGCGTGAAGCCCGGCTCCCCTGCGAGCGCATCCACCCCGAGGTCCCGGCGCAGGGCCTCCTCGTCGAAGGGCAGGCGGGCGAACGCCTCCCGCTCCCAGGCCTCCAGGGGCCGCACCCGGTCGTAGAACCCGGGCACGGCCACCCGGCCGGCCTCGTCCTGGAGCGAGGCCAGGAGCCGCGCCAGGGCGTTGGCCGGGTTGGCCACGGTCCCGCCGAAGGAGCCCGAGTGGAGGTCGCGGTTTGGGCCCCGCACGGTGAGTTCCAGGTACACGAGGCCCCGCAGCCCGTAGGTGATGGCCGGAACGGCCGGGTCGAGCCGGCCCGAGTCGCTCACCACCACGGCGTCGCACCGGAACCGGTCTCGGTGGGCCTGGAGGAACGCCTCCAGGTGCTCGCTCCCCGACTCCTCCTCGCCCTCGAACAGGACCACCACGTTCACGGGGAGCCGGCCGTGGACCTCGAGATGGGCGCCCAGGGCGGCCACGTGGCAGAAGAGCTGGCCCTTGTCGTCGGTGGCCCCCCGGGCCACGATGCGCCCGTCCCGCACGGCCGGCTCGAAGGGGTCCGAGGTCCAGCCGTCGGCCGGATCGGCGGGCTGCACGTCGTAGTGGCCGTAGAGGAGCACCGTGGGCGCCCCCGGGGCCCCGCGCCACTCGGCCACCACGGCCGGGTGGCCCCCGGTGGGCTCGGCCCGGGCCTCGAACCCCGACCGGGCGAGCCGCCCGGCGAGCCACTCGGCGGCCCGGGCCACGTCGGCCGCCTGGGCCGGGTCGGCGCTCACCGAGGGGATGCGCAAAAACGCAAAGAGTTCTTCTAGGAGCGCCTCCCGGCGCGCCTCCAGTTGCTCCAGCACTCGCTCCACGGTCTCCTCCTTCCGAGTAGCTTCGGCTAGGCGGCCGGGCTGCTCGGCAGCTAGGCGGCTAACAGCATTCGGGATTCCGACGTTATCGCGGCGGCCAGCCCGTGGGGGCAGTTGCCGTGTCAGGGAGCAGAATTCAGAGGTCAGATGTCAGACCCCCCCTGTCCTCTGTCTTCTGTCCTCTGGCACCCGACACGGGGAGCGAGGATACCAGGTCGATCCGTGGCCGCCACCTTGAGCCCGCGGGCCCGGCGGCCGAAAAGAAAATCGGGGCGACCCCGTGGATCGGAACCACGGAGGGCACGGAGAGCACGGAGGACACCCCAGGGACGGATGCACGCCCCGTCGGTCGCACCCTGGCATCGCCCCCAAGGAGTGGCAAATGACCCTCGACGATCTGGTGGCCCGCGCGGGAGAACTCGTATCGCTGCCCGAGGCGTGCCTGCGCCTCAACGACGTCCTGGCCGACGACCGGTCCACAGCGGAGGACGTGGCCGAGACACTGCGGACGGACCCGGCGCTCTCGGCCCGGGTGCTCAAGCTCGTAAACAGCGCCTTCTACGGCCTGCCCCGCCGGGTGGAAACCGTGACCCACGCCGTGGCCCTCCTGGGCCGGGAGGAGATCCGGACGCTCGCCTTCGCCACCGCCGCGGCCGAAACCTTCGCCAAGGTCCCCCCGGAAGACGTGAACGTGGACTCCTTCTGGCGCCACAGCGTGTACACGGCCGCCGTGGCCTCGGTCCTGGTGCGGGAGCGCCGGGCCGGCCGGGAGCGCGCCTTTCTGGCGGGGCTCTTGCACGACGTGGGGTGGCTCGTCCTCCTGCACCTGGACCCCGAGGGGAGCCGCCGGGTGCTCGAGGCCGACGGCGAGGGCTGGGCCCGGCTCCACGCGGCCGAGCACGAGCACTGGGGGTTCACCCACGCCGACGTGGGGGCGCGGCTCCTGGAGGCCTGGGGCCTGCCCGAGAGCCTGTGGGCGCCGGTGGAGTTCCACCACGTGCCCTCCCGGGCCCGGGCCCACCCCGCCGACGCCGCCCGGGTCCACCTGGCCAACGCCGCCGCGAGCCTGCGGGAACCCGGGATCCTGTGCGTCGAACCCGGGGACGCTCCGAGCGCCGACGAGGCGGCCTGGGCCGCGGCCGGCCTCACCCCCGAGGACCTGGAGGCCCTCCTTCCGGAGGCCGAGGAACGGTTCGACGAGACCCTGGAGATCGTGTTCTCGGGGTACACGACGATCTACTGATTGCGGTGGGTTCACCTCGCTACGACAGGAACCCGGGGGCGCGGGAAGCCGACGGGCGCGAAGGGCAGGCAGCGGGGCGTGAATCGCCTTCCCGCTGGGACGCTGGGAGGCTGGAAGGCTAGGACGCCAAAATCATCTGTGCTTCCAGCGCCCGTGACTGTCCCGACCTGGGGGAGCACCTTTCGTAACGGGAGCCAGAACTCAGAGGTCAGGTTTCAAAGAACCCCTGTCCTCTGTCGTCTGTCCACTGAGTTCTGGCACGGGCGTCGCCCCCACCCTCAAGCCCTGCCTCGGACGTCCCTTCCCCGCGCAGCGGGGCCCCAAAGGGGCCAGGGGGGACTTCTCTCCGTGTCCTCCGTGCCCTCCGTGGTTCAAACCGGCCCCTTGCCCGCCGTTCCCCGTGGCTCCGGCCCCGCCCTTTTGCTACGTTGAGCCCCGGCGACACCCCAGGCGGAGCACCACGAGGAACCCCATGCTTTACGACCTCACCCATCCCGTCGGCCCGGAGACGCCCGTGTACCCGGGGGACGAGCCCGTGCGGGTGCGCACCGTGGCCCGGCTCCGGGCCGAAGGCTACCGCGCCCGCAGGCTCGACCTGGGCACCCATTCGGGCACCCACGTGGACGCCCCGGCCCACCTGGTCCCCGACGGCGCCCCCCTGGACGCCCTTCCCCTGGACCTCTGGATCGGGCCGGGGGTGCTCCTGGAACGGGGCCAACTCGCCGGCCTTCCCGGGGGACTTCCCCCGAGGGTGCTGGTGCGGGGCGTGGGGGCCGAGGGGCTCACGCCGGAGGAAGCCCGGGGCCTCGTCGAGGCCGGGGCCCGGCTCGTGGGGTTGGACGGCCCGAGCGCCGATCCCGTCGGGGCCGCGGACCTGCCGGCCCACCGGATCCTCCTCGGCGCCGGGGCCGTGATCGTCGAGAACCTTCGGCTCGCGGGCGTGCCGGCCGGCCCGGGCGTGCTCCACTGCCTGCCGCTCCCCGTGGCCCGGGGCGACGGGGCCCCGGCCCGGGTCCTGTGGCAGACGGAGGCGGTCCCGTGAGCGACGAACCGTTCCGGGACGAGGAGTTGGAGATCACGTTCCTTCGGGCCTCGGGCCCCGGGGGCCAGCACCGGAACACCCGGGAGACCGGGGTGCGCATCCGGCACCTTCCCACGGGGATCGTGGTCACGGCCACCGAGCGCCGCAGCCAGGCCGAGAACCGTAGGATCGCCCTGGAACGGCTGGCCGAGGCCCTGCGCCGGCGGCGGCGCAGGCGAAAACGCCGCATCCCCACCCGCCCCGGCCGGGCCGCCAGGGAACGGCGCCTCAAGGAAAAGCGGCTCCACAGCCGCAAGAAGGCCCTGCGACGGGGGGAGGAGTAAGGGGAAATCAGGCCGGCCCGCCGCCGTCCTCGGAGCCGGACTCCCCGTCTCTCGGGGCGGGGAGCGGGGTAGGAGCCTCGCCCCGGGCCGGCAGGTGGCGGTAGAGGTGGTAGGCGCAGTCGGGCCCCACCAGGGCCCGGGCCGCCTCGGGCGGGAGCCGGAGTTTCCCCCGCACCACGAGGGCCCGGTAGAGGTACCGGAGCCGCGTCTCCTCGGCCTCGGGCCGGCCCATGGTCACGCCGCCAGATCGGCCACCCGCGCGCCCACGGCGTCCACCAGCGCCTGGGGCGCCAAGAACACGATGAGCCCCCGGCGGCCGCCGTTCACCCCGATGGTCTCGAACCCCATGAGCGACTCGTGCACCCACACGGGCACGGGCTTTCGCACCCCGAAGGGGCTGATGCCCCCCACCAGGTACCCGGTGAGCTTCTGGGCCTCGTCCACGGTGGCCATGCGGGCCGCCTTCACCCCGGCGAGCCGGGCGAGCTTCTTCAGCGAGAGTTCCACGTCGCCCGGCAGCACGCACTGGCAGAACGTGCCGTCCCCCAGGGCCACCACCAGGGTCTTGGCCATGGCCTCCACCGGCCACCCCAGGGCCTCGGCCGCGTACTCGGCGCCCTTGACCTTGTGGTCGTACTCCCGGGCCTCGTGGGGGATCTTTCGCTGTTTCAGGAACCGGATCGCGGGGGTGACGGCCATGGGCACTCCTTCGAACCCGTTGCCCTGGGGCGCAGGGAGGCGGGGCTCCGCCCCGGGGCGGGAACCCGCGGGCATCTACGGGACGGGCGGGACAGCCCCGCCCCTTGGCCCCCCGTGTACCACCGACTGCGGGAAGGGCTCAAGATCCAGGGGACCTTGACCCCTGGGCCGGGTGGGCGCAATGTATGCGCATCACGATGCGCATTACTCGGAGGCGTCCCCATGATTCCCCTGTTCGAGCCCTCCGCGCCCAAGAAGGCGACGAACGTCACCGTGAACCAGGACCTCCTCCGGAGGGCCAGGGAGGAAGGCATCAACCTTTCCCGGGCCCTGGAGGAGAAGCTCGCCGAGATCCTCGCGGAACGGTACCAGGAGCGCTGGCGCGAGGAGAACCGCGAGGCGATCGAGGCGTACAACCGGAGGGTGAGCGCCCGGGGGGTGTTCAGCGACGGGTGGCGCCGGTTCTGATGGCCCAGTTCGACATCTACCGCAACCCGGACGAGGCCACCCGGGGGGAGATCCCGTTTCTCCTGGACATTCAGAGCGACCTGCTGGATCCCCTGGCCACCCGGGTGGTCGTGCCCCTGGTGGCCGCCGAGGCCATGCCCAAACCGGCCCGGCACCTCAACCCCGTGTTCGAGGTGGAGGGAAGGCGGGTGGTGATGTCCACGGCCGAACTCGCGGGGGTGCTCCGGTCCCGACTCGGGGAGCGGGTGGGCAGCCTTGCCCATCACCGGGAGGAGATCCTGCGGGCGGTCGATTTCCTGCTGTCGGGGGTGTGACCGGGCGCGGAAGCGGGTGGCGCCGGGGACTCGTGCAAGGGAGGAGAACCGCGATGGCAAATTCGTTCGTGAACCGCGTGGTGCGGGCGGCCCGGCTCGACCCGCAACTCTACGAGGAGGTGGAGGCCGACCGGTCGGCCCTGGGGCAGGCCGTGGGGGTGGTGGTGCTTTCGAGCCTCGCCGCCGGGATCGGAGGGTATCAGGGCCGTCTCGGCGTGTTCGGAGGCACCGTGGTCGCCCTGGTGGGCTGGTACGTGTGGGCGTACCTGGCCTATTGGGTGGGCACCCGCCTCTTCCCGGAGTCGGAAACCCGGGCCGACCACGGGGAACTCCTGCGCACCGTGGGGTTCGCGGCGGCGCCGGGCATCGTGCGGGGGGTCGGGGTGATCGACCCCCTCCAGTGGATCGCCCACCTCGTCGCCGGGGTGTGGACCATCGCGGCCATGGTGGTGGCCGTGCGCCAGGCCCTGGACTACAAGAGCACCGCCCGGGCGGCCGGGGTTTGCCTGGTGGCCTGGGTGGTGCAGGGGTTCGCGGTGGCCCTACTCCTCTGGCTTTTCGGCGGCGCCCCCTGAGGCCCGGGGCCCCCGGCCCGCCAGGGCGGCGAGCCAGAGGAACACCCCGCCCAGCAACCCGGCCACCAGAGGCGGGATGGCCAGATCCTCCCAGGCCGCCGGCCGCACGTCGTCGCCCGCCACCCGGACCGGCACCTCGGCCCCCGGGGCGTGGGCCGGGTCGTTAGCAGTACCCCCGGAGCTTCCCCCTGCGTTCGGCCCCCTCCGGGCCCGGGAACGCAAGGGCGATCTCCCCGGTGCGAAGCCCCACCTTCTGCCGGCCCTCCACCGTGGCCGTGACGGCCTCGGACCGGGCCACGAACCGGCCCGCCTCCACCCCGAACCACAGGCAGGCGGCGAACGCCACCCCGGCGAGCGCGTAGAGGGCCCAGCGCAGGGGGCTCATGGGACGGATCCTCCGGGGGCCACGGCCCGCGCCTTCAGTTCCGGAACGCCTGGACCGGGGCCGGGATCCGGCCGCCCCGCCGCACGAACCCCGCGCACGGGGTGGGGTTCACCGGCATGACCGGGGCCTCGCCCAGAAGCCCCCCGAACCGCACCCGGTCGCCCGCCTTCTTCCCCGGGGCCGGGATGATCCGCACCGCCGTGGTCTTTCCGTTGGCGACCCCGATCGCCATCTCGTCGGCCAGGATCGCGGCCAGGGTTTCGGCCGGGGTGTCGCCGGGCACCGCGACCATGTCGAGGCCCACCGAGCATACCGCCGTCATGGCCTCGAGCTTCTCCAGGGTGAGCACGCCCTCCTCGGCCGCCTGGATCATGCCGGCGTCCTCGCTCACCGGGATGAACGCCCCCGAAAGGCCCCCCACCGACGACGAGGCGAACATGCCGCCCTTTTTCACGGCGTCGTTGAGCATCATGACGGCCGCGGTGGATCCCGGGGCCCCGGCCCGGCCGAGCCCCATCACCTCGAGGATCCGGGCCACGCTGTCGCCCTCGGCCGGGGTGGGGGCGAGGGAAAGATCCAGGATCCCGAACCGGGCCCCGAGCCGCCGGGCCACCTCGCGGCCCACGAGTTCCCCCATGCGGGTGATCTTGAACGCGGTCTTCTTGATCGTCTCGGCCACCTCCCCGAGGTCGGCCCCGGGGTCCAGCCCCTCCAGGGCCCGGCGCACGGCCCCGGGGCCGCTCACCCCCACGAGCACCGTGGCCTCGGGCTCCCCGGGCCCCAGGAACGCGCCGGCCATGAAGGGGTTGTCCTCCACGGGGTTTGCGAACACCACGAGCTTGGCGCACCCGATCCCGTCCCGGTCGGCCGTTCGTTCGGCCGTCTCCCGGATGACCCGGCCCATCTCGAGGCAGGCGTCCATGTTGATGCCCGTGCGGGTGCTCGCCACCACCACCGAGGAGCACAGCCGCTCGGTGTCCGCGAGCACCCGGGGGATCGCCCCGATCAGGGCCCGGTCCACCTCGGTGGCCCCCTTCTGGACCAGGGCCGAGAACCCGCCCACGAAGTTCACGCCCACGTCGGCCCCGGCCTCGTCCACCGCCCGGGCCACCTCGGCGAACGCCTCGGGCTCGGTGCGGGGCACGACCAAGGCAAGGGGGGTGAGGCTCACCCGGGTGTTCACGATGGGCACGCCGAACTCGGCCTCGATCTCCGAGGCCACCTCCCGGAGGCGGCCGGCCCGGGCGCGGATCTTCTCGGCCACCTTGCGGCCGCAAGCCCCGGGGTCGGGGTCGGCGCAGTCCCACAGGGAGATGCCGAGGGTCACCGTGCGCACGTCCAGCCGGTCCTCGGCGATCATGCCGACGGTTTCCAGGATCTCTTCACTCGAGAAGCGCATGCTCGGTCCTTTGGAGGTTGGAAAGCTGGGAAGCTAGGAAGCTGGGAGGCCGAAAACCCATTGATTCCGGCGCATGGGGCGCGCCGGACGTGCGGCCCCCGGCGCGGCGACTCTGCCGGCTTTGCGCCGCCCGCTGGGCCTGGATCGGCCCGTGGCCGCCGGCCACGGGCTGCACCACACCCTGTCCTCTGGATTCCGTCCTCTGGCCCCCGGCTCCCCTAGACCCGGTGCATGTAGCGAAAGACCTCGGCGTCCTGGACCATGACCTTGAGGCCCATGCCCTCGAGGGCCTTTTCGAGGGCCGCCGTGAGCTCCGGCAGCTTCAGGGGGCTTCGCGCCATGTCGGCGAGCATCGTCATGGCGAAGATGTCGCCGCCCAGGATCTTCTGGTTGATGTCCTCAATGTTCACCACGGCATCGGCCAGGACGGTGGCCACCTTGGCCACGATGCCCACCTGGTCCTTGCCGATCACGGTCACCACGATCTTTCGGGCCATCGGGGGTTCTCCGGAAAAGGGGCTGGAAGGCTCTTTCGGTTGGGACGTTGGGACGCTCGGACGCTCGGACGTGAAAATCTTTGGCGTTTCCATCGTGACCGCCCATCCTCGCCTGGGAGCATGGGATCACTATCCTTCGTCGAGCTCGTACCCCCGGGGGGTGATGAGCCAGTCGCGCCAGCGGCGGGTCGAGCGGTTCCCCACGATCACCACGCTCATCATGTCCACCTCGCACCGCGGCACCTCGGCCAGGGTGGTGAGGGTCACCTCCTGGCCCGGCCGCAGGGCGTGGCGCACGATGCCGGCCGGGGTGTCGGCCGGCCGGTGGGCGGCGAGGATCTCGCAGGCCCGGTCCAGGTGGCGCACCCGCTTCCGGCTCCGGGGGTTGTAGAGCGCCACCACAAAGTCGGCCGCCGCGGCCGCCTCGAGGCGCCGTTCGATCGCCTCCCAGGGGGTCAGGAGGTCCGAGAGGCTCACCACGGCAAAGTCGGTCATGAGGGGGGCACCGAGAAGGCTCGCCGCGGCGCTCACCGCCGTGACCCCGGGCACGATCTCCACCGGCACGGTCCCTTCCGGGTCGAGCCGCTCCAGGAGTTCGAGCACGAGCCCGGCCATGGCGTACACGCCGGGATCGCCCGTGCAGACCACGGCCACCCGCCGGCCCGCCAGGGCCCGGTCCACCGCGGCCCGGCACCGTTCGGTCTCCCGGGTCATGCCGGTGGCCACCACCTCCTTGCCGGCCGCGAGGTCGCCTAGGAGCTCCACGTATCTCGTGTACCCCACGATCACTTCGGCCGACCCGATCGCCTCGAGCGACCGCAGGGTCATGTGGTCCCGCCCCCCGGGGCCGATGCCGACGACGAAAAGCACCTTTCTAGCCTCCCTGCCTGTGCTTACCCAGTTGCCCCGCGAACTCGGGGTAGAGCCGCTCCACGCAGTCGGGGCACAGGCCGTGGGTGAACTCCGCCCCCGTCCGCTCACGCACGTAGAGTTCCACCTCACGCCAGTATCCCTTGTCGTCGCGGATCTTCTTGCATCCCGAACAAATCGGAATGAGTCCCTCCAGCGTCCGAACCTGCTCCAACGCTTGTTGCAGCCTCGCCTTTTCCTCGCTCAGTTCCGCCTCCCGCCGCTTCAACTGGGCGAACAGGAGATCCACCGGTTCCTCGATGGCCGTCCGCACGAGCACCAGGTAGACGAGCCAGAACGACACGAACTTGAGGAGGTGCCCCACGAGGTTTGAAAGCCCGAACACCGAGACGTAGAAGGTGAACGCGAGTTCCGCGAACACCGTGGTGACCGTGGCAGCCACCAGCATCGCCAGGGAAGTCCGGTCGAAGAACCGGGCTCTCCGTAGAAGTCCCCAAGCCGCCAGGACCAGGGTGCCGCTGATGGCGTACTCCATGCCCTTCTTGAACGGCGTCAGGCCGCGTCCCTCCACGAAGCAGGCCGGGAACACCCCCGCGAAGATGGCGGCAAGGAGCGCGACCCCGAGTGCCCCGTAGGCCCATAGAGCCCTCCGAGCCGACACCGTCCTCGCCGCAAACACGGGTGCCAGCACCAGGGCGGAGGCCTCGGTGGCACGGGCGGCGATCCACAACTGGGTGGGGAGGTTCGCCGTCGCCCAGGGGAACACGCCCATACCCTTGTACGCCAAGGTATGGGCCAGGTCGATGGCCGAAACGGGAAGGTACGCCATCGCCAGCACCGCGAAGTACCCGTTCTGGAGCCGGTGCCTCGAATGCCACGCCACCAGGAACAGGCACGCCCCCACCACCACGCTGAACAGCTCGACCAGGGAATGGAAGAGGAGGTAGTTCCGCTGGCTGATCCATGTGAGTGCGGCAAACCCGATGGCACCCACGAACAGCGGGGCCAGCCACGGCCGGCCGCGATCCACGGTTTCCGCCACCCTGCGTGCCTTTCCCCGCGGCTATCCGCCGCGGGTCTCGAGGGACTCCCTCCGGCCCTCCGGCGCCCCGAGCGCCACGGCCAGCGTCCAGTTCGATCCCTTGCCCTTGGGCATGACGAGCCGGCCCCCCGGGGCGGCCGCCAGGGCCGCGGCCTCGGCCACGCTGGGGGTGCCCACGGCCTCCCGGACCCGCTCCGACGGGGTGGGCACCGCCACGGCCGCCAGGGCATCGGCCGGAAAAATCCGGAGATCGGCGCCGAGGGCCCCGGCGAGCCGGTGGAGGGCCGGCTCGTCGGCCTTGGCGTCCACCGTGGCCACCGCGGCTACGCTCCCCTCGCTCCACCCCGCCTTGGCCAGGGCTTCGCGCACGCCTTCGGTGACGGCTTCGGGGTCGGCGGCCCGGCGGCACCCGACACCAAGCACGAGGCACCGGGGCCGAAGCCACAACGCGGCCGGGACATCCGGCCGGAGCCGGGGCGTCACGGCCAGGAGGCACCCCCCGAACCGGCGGGCCTCGGCCTCGTCCTCGGTGGCGAGATCCAGGTGCTCGGCGAGCCCCTCGAGAAGGCCCAGCCCCCCGGCCTCCGGGTCGGCCCAGGCCCCGATGGGCTCCTTGTTGGCCAGCGCCGCGTTCGCGGCCACCAGGCCCTCCCGGGGCTCCCAGGCGTACCCCCGGTCCCGGGCCCACACCTCCACTGCGGGCCTTCCCAGGGCGTCGGTGGCCGTGGTGACGACCGGGGTGCCCCCGAGCGCCTCGGCCGCCCGGCGGGCCAGATCGTTCCCGCCGCCCAGGTGGCCCGAGAGGATCGGCACCGCGAACCGCCCCTTCGGGTCGAACACCACCACGGCCGGATCCCGGGCCTTGTCCCGCAGGAGCGGGGCGACGGCCCGCACGGCGATCCCGGCCGCCATGACGAGGAAAAACCCCTGGGCCCCTCCCCACAAGCGGGCCAGGAGGTCGGCCACGGGCTCCCGGAGGGGTTCGTCGCCCGGTTGGGCGAACCGCTCGGGCACCCAGGCCCGGCACCCGGGGAACGCCGCGGCGAGCCTCCGGGCCGTCCGCGCCCCGGCCCGGGTGAGGGCCACGGCGTGAAGGGAGTCCGCGTGAGCCCGTGTGGGCATTCCGGGTCCTTTGCTCGGAGGATGATGCCCTGTCAGGGGTCCTCTCCTCCTGTCCTCTGTCCTCTGTCTTCTGGTCCCTGACACCGGTAGCCGTGCCGAAACCCCGGATCGTAGAGCTTCGACCGGGGGAACCCGTCCCAGCCCTGGAGCCGGGGCCGCAGGGCCTCACCCACCAGGATCATGGCCTGGCGCCGGAACCCGGCCTCCCGCACCTTCTCCGCGATGTCCGAGAGCGTGCCGGTGACCCAGGCCTCGTCGGGCCAGGAGGCCCGGTGGACCACGGCCGCCGGGGTGTCGGGGGACCGGCCGCCCCGAAGACAGGCGGCCACCACCTCCTCGATCCGGTCGACCGACAGGAACACGCACAGGGTGGCGCCGGTGGCCGCGAGGCGGTCGAGGGACTCGGCCTCGGGCACCGGGGTGCGGCCGCCGAGCCGGGTGAACACCACGGTCTGGCTCACCCCGGGCAGGGTGAGCTGGGTGGCGAGCGCCGCGGCCGAGGCGAAAGCCGAACTCACCCCGGGGATCACCCGGCACGGGACCCCGGCGGCCTCGAGGGGCGCCATCTGCTCCTGGATGGCCCCGTAGAGGGAGGGATCCCCCGTGTGGAGCCGCACCACCCGCCGGCCGGCCCGGGCCGCCTCGAGGCAGACACGGGTCGTCTCCTCGAGGTTCATGCCGGCCGTGTCGTGGATCTCCGCTTCGGGCCGGGCCCACGAGAGGATCTCGGGGTTCACGAGGCTTCCGGCGTAGAGGATCACGTCGGCCGCCTCCACCGCCTCCCGGCCCGCCACGGTGAGGAGCGTGGGGTCCCCGGGCCCGGCCCCCACGAACACCACCTCCCCCGGCCGCACGGCGGAAACGCTTCGGTCGTCGGTCGTCGGTCGTCGGTCGTCGGTCATCGGTCATCGGTCGTCGGTCATCGGTCGTCGGTCCGGGGCCTTCGGCCCGCTTGAAAGCTGGAAAGCCAGAAAGCTGGAAGGCTAAAGACATCCTCCCAGCACCTTCGGTCGCCGGTCGTCGGTTTTTGGTGTTCGGTTCGCTCGCCGCGGCCAGGGGGTTGGACAAGCGCACACCACGAATCGCCCCTACACTCCAAGCAGAAGATCCGTGTCGATCTGTGCCCATCTGTGGCCAAAAGGGTTTCGCTCCCAGCCTCCCAGCCTTCTAGCCTTCTAGCCTTCTAGCTTTCTAGCCTTCTATCCTCCCAGCCTTACCAAAAACACCGGGTTCTCGGGCGCCAGGCGGTGCCGGCCGGCCACGGGGCGGGAACGGCTGGCCCGCACCTCGGTGACCTCGGGCTCGAGGCCCTGCCCCCTCGCCCAGCCCAGGACCTCGCCCAGGGTCTCGAGGAGCACGGCCGCCACCACCACCGCGCCCCCGGGCCGGAGCCGGGCCCAGGCCGCATCGAGCACCTCCCGGAGGTGCCCCCCGCTGCCGCCCACGAACACCCGGTCGGGGTCGGGCAGATCCCGGAGGGCCTCCGGCGCCTCCCCGGCCACGGGGGTGAGATTCGCCACCCGAAACGCCCGGCGGTTCGCTCGAATGTGCCCGACGCCCTCCGCCGTCTTCTCCACCGCGAAGACCCGAAGCCCGGGCCGCAGGAGGCACGCCTCCACCGCCACCGACCCGGACCCCGCGCCCACGTCCCAGAGCACGCCCTCGGCCGGAAGCCCCAGGAGGCCCAGGGCCACGGCCCGCACCTCCCGCTTCGTGATGAGACCCCGGTCGTGGGCGAACGCCCCGTCGGGGAGCCCCGGTCCCAGGGGCCGGGGGTCCGGCCCCTCGCGGAGGAGGAGCACCACGTTCAGATCCGAGCCGGTCCAGTCCCGGAACCCGGCGACCGGCCCCCGGCGGACCCGCTCGGAGTCGAGCCCCAGGTCCTCGGCCACCACCATCTCGTAGTCGTCCCAGCCGGCGGCCTCCAGGAACCCGGCGATCCGGGCCGGGGAGTTCCCGGCGTCGGTGAACACCCCGATCCGCCGGGCGCCCAGCACGGGGGCCAGGTTCTCCAGGGGCCGGCCGTGGAGGCTCACGAACCGGGCGTCGCTCCAGGGCTCCCGGGCCCGCGCGAAGGCGAGCTGCATCGAGGACACGGCCGGGACGATCTCGACCTCCTCGGCCGGCACCCGCCGGAGCACCAGGGCCGCCACCCCGAAGAACCCGGGATCCCCCGAGGCCAGGATCGCCGCGCGCTTCCCCGGCTCGGCCGCGACCCGGGCCGCCACGTCGGAGACCCGGTGGTCCTCGAAGGGGAGGAGTTCCCCGCCGAACCCGGGCACCAGGGCCAGGTGCCGCCGGACCCCGGCCAGGAGGTCGGCTCCCCGGACCCGCTCGGCGAGATCCGCGGGAAGCGCCCGGGCCCCGGGCTCCACCCCGGCCACCAGCACCCTCATCCCAGGGCCTCCCGGGCCAGCACGGCCTTGTCGTACCCGAAGAGCACCGCCTCCACCGGCACCCGGCCCCCCGCCCGCTCGGCGGCCCGGGCGGCGACCCGCCGGCAGAGTTCCCGGAACACCCCCCGGTCGCCCCCGGTCAAAAGCCCCTCGAACACCTCCCGGGCCGTGTTGGCCGAGCGGGCGGCCTCCACCCGCTCGGGGGGAAAGCCGGCCTCGGCCAGGAGGTCGGCCACGAGTTCCTTGTCGAGCCGGGAGTCCTTGACGTGGGTGGCGAAGTGACCCGCGGCCACCTTGCAGAACTTGGCGAACTGGCCGGCCAGCACGATGGAGAGCCCCCGCCGGGCCGCGGCGTCGAGGGCGTAGCCCACGTGGTCGCCCATGAGCACGAAGGCCTCCTCGGGAAGCTCCGGGAAGAGGGCCTGGGCCGCGGCCTCGCTGGAGCGGCCGTGGGAGAGCACCACCCGCCCCAGGCCAGCGGCCCGGGCCACGTCGAGGCCGGCGTCGATCGTGGCCCGCCAGGCGTCGTGGCTCATGGGCACCACGATCCCGGTGGTCCCCAGGATCGAAAGCCCGCCCAGGATCCCGAGCCGGGCGTTCAACGTCTTCCGGGCCACCTCGGCGCCCCGGGGCACCGAGATCACCACCGTGAGCCCCACCGGGCCCGAACCCCCGGCCTCGGCCAGGGCGTCGCGCACCGCGGCCTCGATCATGCGCCGGGGGACCGGGTTGATGGCCGGCTCCCCCACCGGAAGCGCCAAGCCCGGCTTGGTGATCCGGCCCACCCCCTCGCCCCCCTCGATCCGGATCGCCGTTTCGGCGGGGCCGGGCGCCCGGGAGTTCTCGACGTCGCTGTGGTCGTGGCGCCGGCCCCCGGGGGGCACCGGATCCGGGGCCACCGAGGCCCGGATCTCCAGGCCGTCGGTCACGTCGGGGTCGTCCCCGGCGTCCTTCACCACCCCGCAGGCCGCCCACCCGTCCCCGCCCGCCGGGTTCACCAGGGCGAACCGCACCGGCCGGGCCTCGGGCCGGCCCCAGGGGAGGTCGAGGGTGACCTCGTCCGCGGCCCGGCCGAACAGCCGGAGCGCGGCCCCCTTGGCCGCGGCCGCGGCGCAGGCCCCCGTGGTGAACCCCGAGCGGAGCTTCCGGCTCACGCCGGGGCCCCCTCCAGGGCCGTTTTCATCAGGGCGTTCACGCAGGCCGCGGCCACGTTGCTGCCGCCCTTGTTGCCCCGCACCGCGATCCAGGGCAGATCCGTGCGGGCCATGAGGGCCTCCTTGGACTCGGCCGCCCCCACGAACCCCACCACCACCCCGATCACGAGCCGGGGCCGGGCCCGGCCCTCGTCCGCGAGTTCCAGGAGCCGGAAGAGCGCCGTGGGGGCGTTCCCGAAGGCGAACACGGCGTCCGGGCAGGCGGCCACGGCCCGCTCGGCGGCCGCGATCGAGCGGGTGACGCCCCGCTCCCGGGCCTCCTCGGGCACGCCCGGGGCGTTCAGGAAGCAGTGGACCTCGGAGCCGAGTTTCGCCGCCCGGGCCTTGCTCACCCCGGCCCGGGCCATCTCCACGTCGGTGACCACCGGCGCGCCGGCCCGAAACGCCTCCACCCCGGCCTCCACCGCGCCCGGGCTCCAGGCGAGGAGGTCCGCGAACCCGGGATCTCCGGTGGCGTGGATGACCCGCTGCACCAGGGCCTTCTCGGCCGGGGAGAACCGGGAGAGGTCCGCCAGACCCTCGATGATCTCGAAGCTGCGGGCCTCGATCTCGTGGGGGGCGACGTCGTAGCCCCAACGCTTCATGGTTCGATCTCCTTTCGAGGGGCCGGCCGCGAGGGCCGCCCGGGCGAGTTCGGCGGCGGCGGCCCAGACCTCGTCGGCCTCCCCCAGGGGAGCGGTCAGGACCACCTCGAGCCCCGGGTGGGCCGCGGCGGCCTCCCGCAGGGCGGCGGGGATGTCCTCGCGCACGTGGTTTCCCGGTGCCAGGAAGAGCGGCACCACCGCGACCCGCCGGGCCCCGGTTGCGGCAAGCCGCCCCAGCGCCTCGGCGATCCCGGGCTCTGCCAGTTGCAGGAACGCCACCTCCACCGCCACCCCGGGCCACCGCGCCCGGAGGGCCTCGACCCGGTCCCGGACGAACCGGTTGGCCTCGGTGGATCGGCTCCCGTGGGCGAAGAACAGGACGGCGTCGGGCACGGGGGGCTCCGTTCGCGAACGATTCCAAAGGAATCGCTGATGCTCACACACCGGCCGCAGAGGGTCAAGAAGCCTCGGGACCTGCCGTAGGCCGAGCGGGGCGCGTCCTCTTCGCAAACCACTGCCGCGGGGTAGGCGCCGGTGCTCGCGTTGGCGGGTGGGGGAAGGGACCTCCGTGTCAGAAATCGAACATCACGGGACAGAGGCCGGTGCAGCTCAGCGCCACGGAATCCTGTCGGCCGAATTCCGATTTCTGTTTTCCGGTACGGCCGCACCCGGCTCTCCGGGAGGCCCCTTGCCCCCCAACGCGGGCGACGGGTCCGTGCCAGTTGGAAGCTCCCGTAAGCCGCGCGGGGCGTGGCCTGTTTGCAAAAACAATAACTTCCGCCTCGGCCACGCGGTGAGCCGCGGCCGTCTGGACCACAGGACCGACGACCGCGAGACCGGCGACCGTGGACCGAAGTTACTTGGAAACTTCCCAGCGCCCCTTTGGGGCCCTGCTACGCAGGACAGTAACGCGCGAGTCAGGGGCCCGGTGTGGGAGCGCCTTCCGTGCCAGGAATCAGTGGACAGACAAAAGAGGATACGGGGGTCCCCGACCTCTGACGTCTGAATTCTGGCCCCCGATACGGCAGCCGCTCCCACAGGTTGGCCGACGCGATGACGCCGGAATCCCGAAGGTTCTCAGCCGCCTAGCTGCCGAACAGCCCGGCCGCCTCGCGGAAGTCACTTGGAGGCAAACGGGATCGTGAACGAGAACGTGGCCCCGGCGCCGGCGCGGCTCTCGGCCCAGATGCGGCCGCCCAGCCGCTGGACGATCTCCCGGGAGATGGCGAGCCCCAGGCCCGTGCCCAGGGGGTGGCTCTTCTGGGGGTCGCGGATCTGGGAGTAGCGCTCGAACACCTCGCCCAGGCGGTCCTCCGGGATGCCCTCGCCCTCGTCGGCTACGCTGACCACGGCCTCGCCCTCCCCCGCCACGGCGCCGACCCAGATCGTGCCCCCCGGCGGGGAGAACTTGACCGCGTTGGACAGGAGGTTCGCGAGCACTTGCTGGAGCCGGTCGGGATCGGCGGCCACCGGCGGCAGGAGCTCCTCCACCGAGACCTCGATCCGCACCCCCTTCTCGTCGCACAGGGGCTTGGCCACATCGGCCGCCTTCTGGATGGCCTCGCCCAGATCCACCGGCTCGATGCGGAACTCCACCCGGCCGGCCTCGATCTTGGAGAGGTCCAGGAGTTCGTTGATCATCCGGGTGAGCCGCTCGGCCTCCTGCTGGATGATCTCCAGGAACTGGCGGCGCCTGTCCGGGTCGTCCACCCCGTATTTCAGGAGGATCTCGCTGAAGGACCGGATCGAGGTGAGGGGGGTGCGAAGCTCGTGGCTCACGGTGGAGAGGAACTCGCTCTTCAGGCGGTCGAGCTCCCGCAGCCGGGCGTTCGCCTCCTCGAGCTCGGCCGTGCGCTGGCGCACCTTCTCCTCCATGGCCTGGCTGTAAGCCTGCACCTCCTCGTAGAGCCGGGCGTTGGCCACGGCCATGGCGAGCTGGTTCGCCAAGGCGCAAAAGAGGCTCACGAACTCCTCGGTGAAGTGCATGGGCCCCCGGGTGCCGTAGGCTGTGAGCACCCCGATGGGCTTGCCCTCGTGGATCATGGGGGCGTGGATGAGCGCCGTGACCGGCACGTCCTGGGTCAGTTGGCCGAAAAAGATCGGCTTGTCCACGTTGCGGGTGTCCTCGAGGACCACCGGCTCTCCCCGCAGAAAGCAGGTGCCGAAGTAGCTCTCCTCGGAGGGGGGCACGGCCGACAGGGCCACGTAGTCGGGGTTGAGGCCGACGTGGGCCCGGATCCGGAGTTTGCCGTCCTCGTCCAGGAGCCGCACGGCCAGGTACTCGAACCCGAACTCCCGGTGGATCAGATTGAGCACCCCGTCCAGCACGGCGTTGATGTCGAGGGTGCGCGACATGAGCCCCGCCGCCTCGTGGAGCACCAGGAGCTCCCGGAGCTGGCGCTCCAGGGCCTCGCGGCTCTGGGCCAGGGTGCGCGACACCCGCCCGAACACGTCGAGGATCTCGACGGCCTGGTCCCGGGGCCAGGCCAGGAAGCTCTGGAGGATCATGCGGGCGGACGGGGTGCCCAGCGCGCTCGCGAGGCACCGCTCGGCCGCCTCCACCAGGGCCTGGGGCCCGGACCGGGCCGGAATGCTCTCCATGACCTCTCGGGCCTTCGCGGGCCCCACGAACCGGGTGAGGAGCCCCTCCACGTCCTCGCGGCTCACCCACCCCATCGGCACCGCGGGAGGCGTGGCCGGCCGGCGGGCCCCCACCAGGAGGCTCACCGTGAGGAATCCACCGAGGTTGAACACGGTGCTCCACACCAAAGCGTGGGACCAGGGGTCGAGGCCCTCCAGCCCGAACAGGGCGTGGGGCCGAAGGGCCGCGATGCCCCAGGGCCCCCGCTCTAGAATGGCCGGATCCACCCAGCCCGACCCCACGAAGGTGGGCAGCAAGAGGGTGTAGGTCCACACCCCGAACCCCAGGGTGAGGCCCGTCAGCGCCCCGGCTCGGGTGCGGCCCTTCCAGACGAACCCCAGAAATACGGCCGGGGCGAACTGGGTCACCGCCGAGAACGACAGGAGCCCGATGTTCACCAGGGTCTGGGATTCCCCGATCCATCGGTAGAACCCGTACCCCAGGAGCACCACCCCGAAGATGAACGCCCGCTTGGCGAGAAGCAGTTGGCGCGAGAGATCCCGGGGCGTCTCCCCTCCCATGGACGGGGCGAGTTTTCCGAGGATCGCGATGCCCGGGTGGTGGAGGATCATGGTGGCCAGGGCCACCGAGGAGACGATAACCATGCTCGCGGCGGCGGAAAACCCCCCGAGGAACGCGAGCGCCGCAAGCCCGGTGTGGCCCCGGCTCAGGGGAAGGGTGAGCAGGAACGTGTCCGGAGGGCCCGGCGCGTGGACCAGGAGCCCCACCAGGGCCACGGGCAGCACGAACAGGTTCATGAGCAGCAGGTACGTGGGGAAGATCCAGGAGGCTTGCCGGAGGTGGTTTTCGCGCACGTTCTCCACCACCAGCATGTGGAACTGCCGGGGCAGGAGCACGATGGCGGCCATGGACAACACCCCGAGGGTCACCCACTCGGGCAGGGTGGTCTTGGGCCCCAGCACCAGGATGTCCCGGAACTCCGGGTGGGCCAGGGTCTCGGAGAAGATCCTCCCGAACCCGCCCCCGATGCCCCAGGTGATGTAGGCTCCCAGGACGAGAAACGCCCCGAGCTTCACGGCGCTCTCGAACGCCACGGCCGCCACCATGCCCTCGTGGCGCTCGCTCACCACCAGGGTGCGGGCGCCAAAGAGCACGGCGAACATGGCGAGCCCGAGGGCGGCCCAGAAGGCCGCATCCTGGAGCACGCCTCCTCCCGTCAGGCGGCCGGTCAGCAGATCGAAGGTGTGGGCCACGGCCTTGAGCTGGAGCCCGATGTACGGGGTGACCCCCGCCACCAGGATGAACGTGGCCAAGGCGCCCAGGGCCGACCCCTTGCCGTAGAGCTCCTCCAGGAGGTCCGGCAGCGTGGTGATGCCCCGGGTCCGACAGTAGGCGACCATCTTCCGCAGGGCCAGGGGCGCGAGGAAAAAGACCAGGGTCGGCCCCAGGTAGATCGGCAGGAACCCCATCCCCTTGGACGCGGCCCGGCCGATGCTCCCGTAGAAGGTCCACTCGGTGCAGTAGACGGCCAGCGACAGGCTGTAGACGAGGGGGTGGTCCACGGGGCTTCGGCCCCGCTCCCGGGCCCGGTCGGCCGCGTAGGCCAAGGCGAAGAGCCCGAGCACGTACCCCAGGCCCACGAGGGCCACCCAAAACGCGCGGGTCATCGCCGGGTGCGCAGGAGCAGCGGGGCCAGGGCGAGGAGCACCGCCCAGGCGAGAAAGAGGTACAGGGGAAGGAGCGGCACCCCGGCCACGGCCACGGGCCGGTTAAAGAGGGCGAGCAGGGGCGAGAAAAACAGGATCACCCCCAGCACGAACAGGGCGGAGAGTCGACGGGCACCAGAATCCATGAGGGGCCGTTTGTCGTGAGTCGTGGGTCGTAAATCGTAAATCGTGAATCGTAAATCGTGGGTCGTGGGTCGGGGGCCTTCGGCCCGCTGGGCGGCTAGGCGGCTGGGCGGCCGCCCGGCGCCTTCCCGGCTTCGCCGCCGCCTGGCCTTCTAGCCTTCCAGCCTCCTGGCCTCCCAGCCTTCCAGCCTTCTAGCGTTCCAGCCTCTAAAACCTCGACGACTGCCAGCGCAGGAGCAGCATGCGGTCGCAGAAGGCCTTGGCCTCGCCCAGGGTGCGCACCCCCCGGGACTCCAGGAGGGGGATCAGCTTCAAAAAGATCTCCGCCGTGGCCCGGGCGTCCCCGAGGGAGGTGTGGCGCCCCTCGATCGCCACCCCGAGCCGCTGGGCGATGGCGTCCAGGTTATGGCCCTCGAGGTCCTTGTGGACCCCGTAGGAGAGGAACAGGGTGTCCAGGATCGGGTTCTCCAGGAGCGGCAGGCCCGCCTCCCGGGCCCCGAGGTCGAGGAATTTCTTGTCGAACGCCGCGTTGTGGGCCACGAGCACCGCCTTGCCCACGAACTCGTAGAACCGGGGGAGCACCTCGGCAAACGACGGGGCATCGGCCACGTCGGCGTCCGAGAGCCCGTGGAACGCCGTGGAGGTCTCGGGGATGGGCCGCCCCGGGTTCACCAGGGTATGGAACTGGCTCCCGGCCACCAGTTTCCCCGCCCGGATCCGCACGGCGCTCAGGCTCACCACCCGGTCGCCTTTGGAGGGATCGAGCCCGGTGGTCTCGGTGTCGAACACCACGACCTCCAGGTCCCGGAGCGGGGTGGCCAAAAGCTCCGGCCCCTCGAGGGCGGGCCGGGGCAGGAAGAGGTCGAAGTCGTAGAACTCCGGCTGGTCGTCGAGGATGCCGGGCCGCGCCTCCTCCTCGGCCCTGCGGGAGGCCCGTTCGAGCCCGAAACAGACCTCCTGCGCGCCGCCCTCCCCGGTGCGGATCCAGAGCTCCCCCCGGTTCCGGCGCACGGCATCCCCGAGCCGCACCGTGGGCTCGCCCCGGGCCCGGACCTCGACCCCCTCCAAGGCCTCCGGGGTGAGCGCCCCGTCGGCCGAGACCCGAAGCACCGTGAGCACGGCCTCGTCCGACACCTCGATCGAGGCATCGACCGGGCTCCACCCGGTGGTGCGCTCGCCCAGCCACCGCAGGGCCGCCGCCAACGATGCCACCCACAGGAACGGCTCCACCAACACCCGGGGCACCGGCTCCCGGGGGTCCTTCAGGTTCACATAGGCGCCGGGCACGAGCCCCACGGCCTCCCCGAGGAGCACCAGCGGGTCGGCCGGCACCATCTCCCACCGGGCCCCGGCCAGGAGGCCCGCGGCCTCCTCCGCCGCCCGGACCCGCTCCGCCATGCGCCGGATCTCCTCGGCCAGGCCGTCGAGGAACCGCCGTCGCTGCTCGGGCTTCATGTCGGGGTGCCGGCCCAGGGCCTCCAAAAGGGCCTGGGACGTGGCCACGGGGCCCTTGAGGAGCTCGGGCATCTGGAGGAGGGTTTCGTCGGCCCGGCGCTCCTCGGGATCGAGCGCCGCCTCCCGGAACACGAGGAGGAACCCCGAGAGCTCGCCCCCCGGCCCCGGCACCCCGCTCATCGTGCCCCGCAGGAGCCCCCCGTGCTCGAGGGGGAACACCACCTCCTCCTGGGCCTCCCGGCCCTCTTCCCACCGCCGGCGCACCCGGCGCACGTAGAACGCGGCCCGGTCCTCGGGCAGCAGCCGGCCCAGGGGGGCGCCGATCCCGGCGCCCGGGCCCCTCTCCAGGGCGGCCCGCGCCCGGGGGTTCATGAGCACCACCTCCCCGGCGGTGTTCGCGAGCACGACGCCCTCGCGCATGGCCCGCAGCACGGTGGCCAGCCGGTTTCGCTCCTCCTGGAGCGTGCGGGTGGTCTCGGCCACCCGGGCCTCGAGTTCCCGGTAGCTGCGGGAGAGCGACTCCGCCATCCGGTTGAAGGCATCGGCCACGTCCTCGAGTTCGTCGCCGGTGGCGACCTCGATCCGGTGGCCCAGGTTCACCCGGGAGACGATCTCCGCGCCGTCGCGGATCTTGAGGAGCGGCCGCACGAAGCCGTCCGCAAGGCGCCAGGCCAGGGCCACCACGGCCGCGGCCAAGACGCCCAGGAGCAGCACGAGCTGCCCCACCACCCGGTAGAACGGGGCCAGGAGTTCCGACAGGGGCTTCACGGCCACCACGATCCAGCCCCCATCCCCGCCGGCTCCCAGGCTCACCGGCGCGGCCCCGGCGGCGTACTCCTCGCCCCGGACCTCGAACCGCACCCAGCCCCTTCCCCGGAGATCCCGGGGCACGGGCACCTCGGGATCGCCGGCCAGCCGCTCCCCGTTCCCCCCCACGAGCACGGCGCGGCCCACGGTGCCCCGGAACCAGTCCACGACCCCGCGCACCCGGTCCAGGTTCGCCTCGACCCGCAGGGTTGCGGCCGCCCGGCCCTCGATGGTGGTCACCGGCACCCGGACGACCAGGCGGGCGCCCTCCACCCGGAGCCCTGGCGTGCCCAGGCCGGGGGGCTCCACCGCGATCGCCTCGACCTCGGGCATGAGGCGGCGCACCGTGGACTCCCATCCCGGCGGGAGGGTGCGTTCCCGCGCCACGTGGTCCCGGACCTCGGGCACCCCCGCAAGCCCGGCCGCGGCCTGGGCGAGCCACGCGATCCGGGAGCCCAGGAGGTCGGCGAGCATCGCGGCCTGCCCGGCCAGGGCCGAGGCCCGCACCTCCACCACGTCGTGGCGGGCCACGAAGAAGAGGATCGAGAGCGCCGCGGCGAACGGCACCACGGCCAGGCCGAGGAAGGCGGCGATCATCCGGCGGCGGATGCCGGAGCGCCGGGGGGGCGCGGAGGCGGGTGTCATCCGGCGAGGACCTTGCGGATCTTCTCGAGGAGTTCGTCGGTGGCGAACGGTTTGGTGACGTACACGTCGGCCCCCACCTCGAGGCCCTTCTTGCGCTCCAGGGGTTGGCCCTTGGCGGTCAGCATCACCACCCGGGTACCCGAAAGATCCTGGTTCCCCCGGAGCAGGCGGCAGACCTCGTAGCCGTCTTTCCGGGGCATGGCCACGTCGAGGAGCACGACGTCGGGCCTGACCTTCTCGGCCAACTCCAAGGCCTCGTCCCCGTCACGGGCCGTGTACACGTCGAACCCCTCCTGCTCGAGGATGTACTCGAGCGACAGGAGGATGTTGGGTTCGTCGTCCACCGCCAGGACCTTCACCTTCTTTTGCTCCATCGCCGGTCCTCCCGTGTTCCCCCAATCCCCAACGAAAAATCCCGCGAAGGGAAGATTCAAACCTTATCTCAAAATCCGGCGCGAGAAAAGCCCCGCCCCGCGGGACCGGCCGGGCCAAGGGGCCGCAAAATTGACTCCCCCGGGCAGGCCCCGTAGCATCCGTTCCCGTGTGCCGGACGGGACGCCGTCCGGCCCCCTCACCCGGGAGCAAGACGCCATCGAACCGAAGGAAACCTCACCGAACCCCAGGACGCGACTCCTTCGGCGGCTCTGGGCCTGGGCGCTCGTGGTGGCGCTGGGCACCGCGGCCGGCGTGGCCGTGGAGAGGCACCTGCGCGACTCGGCCCGCCGGGCGGCCGAGGACCTGGCCCGCGCCGTGGCCGCCCGGGTGAGCGAGGCCCGGACGGCCCATCGGGCCGGCCAGCCCGAGCAGGCGCGCCAGGGCCTGGAAGCCGCCCGGGCCGCCCTCGAGGCCGCCGACGGGGGGCGGGAAACCGCCCTCTACGCCACGGTGCTGGTGGAACTGGCCGCGGTGCGAGCGGCCCTGGGGGCCCCGCCCGGTGAGGCCCGGGAGCTGCTGGCGGCCGCGTGGGAGGTGCCGGGTCTTCCGCCGGCGCTGCGCCTTCGCATCGCCCAGGACGCGGCCGCCCTGGCCGCGGCCGAGGGGGACGCCGGCGGCGCCCGCGCCTGGGCCCGGCGGGCCCGGCAGATCGACCCGGACGCGCCGTGGGCCAACCGGATCCTCGGCACCCTCGACCTCGTCGCCCCGGAGACCCCTTGAGCGACCTCGACCTCCTCCTCGCCGCCGCCCCGGCGCTCGCTCGCCTGCCGCCGGAGGCCCGGGACGTCCTCTCCCGGGCCATCGAGCGCAGGCGCCTTCGGAGGGGCCAGTACCTGTTCCGCCAGGGGGGCGGGCCCCCGGAGGACGTGTACTACCTGGAGTCGGCCACGGTGGAGATCCGGGTGGGCCAGGGGGCCGAGGAGGTGGTGGTGAGCGTGTCGGGCCCCGGGGATCTGGTGGGCTGGCTCTCGGTCTTCACCCCCGACCCCTTCCCCGCCTCGGCCCGGGTGGCCGGGGAGGGCGAGGCCCTGGCCGTGCGGGCCGGGGTGCTCCGGGACCTCGCCGCCGCCCACCCCGAGGTGGGCTCGCTCCTCGCCGCCGCCATGGCCCGCCGCCTCCAGGACCTCTTCCGCCGGGTCCAGGAGGCGGGGCGGAAGCCCCTGCCCGGCCGCCCCGACGCCGCCGCGTTCCGCAAGCGGGTGGTGGAGGTGATGCGGGGGCCCCCGGCGCGGGTGGCGCCGGTGGACTCCGTGCGCGACGCGGCCCGGGCCATGGCGGCCCGGGGGACGGGTTCGGCCCTGGTCCAGGAGGCCGGGGTGCTCCGGGGCATCCTGACCGAGAAGGACCTGGTGACGAAGGTGCTCGCCCGGGGGCTCGATCCCGACACGACCCGGGCCGAGGCCGTCATGTCTTCGCCGGTCGAGACCGTGGCCCCGGACGCCTACGTCTACCGGGCCCTCGGGATCATGGGCCACCGCCGGATTCGCCACCTGCCGGTGGTGGAGGGCGGGCGGGCCGTGGGGGTCGTGTCGATGCGGGACCTCCTTCCGCTCCTGACCCGCGGGACCATCGAGCTCGTGGAGGGCATCGAGGCGGCCCGGTCCTTCGCCGAACTCGCCCGCGTGCGCCGGGAGGCGGCCCGGGTCTGCCTGGGGCTCGTGGACGAGGGCCTGCCCGGCGACGAGGTGGCGCGGGCCCTGACCCACCTCTTCCGCGACATCCACCGCCGGGCCCTCGAGATCGCGATGGGGGAACTCGAGGCCGAGGGCTGGGGCAGGCCCCCCGCCCCCTTCTGCTTCGTGGTCATGGGGAGCCACGGGCGCGAAGAGGCCCATCTCGCCACCGACCAGGACCACGGCATGATCCTGGCCGACTACCCGCCGGCGGCGTGGGGCCGGGTGGAGCCCTATTTCATGGAGCTCGGCGACCGGGTGTCGGCCGGGCTGGCCGAGGCCGGGTTTCCGGCCTGCCGGGGCCACGTGATGAGCCGAAACCCGGTGTGGCGAAAACCCCTGCGGGAGTGGCGCGACCAGGCCCGGGGCTGGTTCGCCCGGCCCGATTCCAACGCCGTGCGGTACTCCACGCTGGCCTACGATCTCCTGCCGATCTGGGGGGACGTGGGCCTGGCCCACGACCTGAGGGGGTTCCTGCTCGACGGGGTACGGCGAAACTTTCCGCTTTTGCGGAGCCTCTACGCCGAGGCCGCGCGCCACCGGGTGCCCCTGGGCTGGTTCCGGTCGTTCGCCACGGAGCGCCGGGGGCCCCACCGGGGCGAGATCGACCTCAAACGCTCGGGGCTCCTCTTCGTGGCCGAGTGCGCCCGGATCCTGGCGCTGCGCCACGGCGTGGCCGAGACCTCCACCATCGGCCGGCTCGGGGCCCTGGCGGCCCGGGGCGCGATGCCGGCCGAGGAGGCGGAGTTCGCCCAAACCGCGTACCGGACGCTGTTGTTCTTTTTGCTCCGGACCCAGGCGAGGGCCCTGGAGGCGGGCGAGGCGCCAGACACCTACCTGAACCCCGCGGCGCTCCCCCCCCAGGAGCGGTATCTGCTGCGCCACGCCCTCGAGGTGGCGGGCCGGCTCCAGGACCTGGTGCGGGCCGCCTTCGGGGAGATCTGACAACGGGTTGCGTTCGAACCCAGTGGCCCTCTCTGCCCAGAGGGGCCTGTCGGGGAACCGGGAGCAGTTCCCGAGCAACTTTGGCGAGGCGGCTGGGCTGCTCGGCAGCTAGGCGGCTGAGAACCTTCGGGATTCCGGCGTCAGCGGCTGCCGTATCGGGGGCCGGAATTCAGAAGTCAGAGGTCAGAGCACCCCGGTCCTCTGTCGTCTATCTTCTGGCACCTGGCACGGAAGGCGCTCCCACACCGGGGCCTGGCTCGGGCGTTACTGTCCAGCGTAGCGGGGCCCCGAAGGGGCCCTGGGGAGCCTCCAAGTGCCCTGGTTCGGAAGTTCGGGCGTTTCCGACGGCGTGGGGCTGGGGCTGGGGGGCTGGTGGAGAGCCGGGCGCGGCCCCTCACGTCGCCGCGCCCTCACCAAGCCTGCATCGCCTCGGAGGTTCAAGAACTTCCGCCACCGGCGCCCCGGCCCACCGGGCTGGCAACGGCATGCGAAGGCGCGGCGAAACGGGTGCCGCACTCGCGCCCGGCCGGAACCAGCCCCCCAGCCCCGGGTCCGTACGCGATGGAGGGCCCCCTGATCTGACGGGCCCCGAGAGCGGAGTAAAGCCAGATGGACACCGTGCGACTGCGGGTCGTGGAGATCTTCTCGAGCATCCAGGGGGAGTCCCATTGGGCCGGCTATCCCTGCACCTTCGTGCGGCTCGGCGGCTGCAATCTCCGGTGCACCTACTGCGACACGGCCTACGCCTGGGAGGGGGGAGAGGACCGGGGCCTCGACGAGGTGCTTCGGGCCGTGGCCCGGGAGGGCCAGGGCACCGTGGAGGTGACCGGTGGGGAGCCCCTGGCCCAGCCGGGGACCCCGGCCCTCTTGGAGGCCCTCCTGGAGACCGGCCGCCGGGTGCTCCTGGAAACGAACGGGAGCCTCCCCCTCGACCCCGTGCCCCGGGGGGTCCACGTCGTCATGGACGTCAAGACCCCCGGCTCGGGCATGGCCCACCGGAACCGGTGGGAGAACCTGGAGCGGCTCGGGCCCCGGGACGAGCTCAAGGTGGTGTGCCGGGACCGGGCCGACTACGCCTGGGCCGCGGAGGAACTCGGCCGGCGCAACGTGTTCGGCCGGATCCGGGTGAGCTTCTCCCCGGTCTGGGGCGTCCTCGATCCGGCCGACCTGGCCGCCTGGCTCCTGGCCGACCGCCTGGACGCCCGCCTCCAGGTCCAGCTCCACCGCATCCTCTGGCCCCACCGGGACCGGGGGGTGTGAGGGGCAAGGGCCAGAGGACGGAGGTTAGGTCCCGCTGCGGCGGGTGGGAAGCTCGTTCCGCAACAATCACGGGGAGTTGACGACGCTTCCGCCGAAGTGGATGCCACCCGCCTGTCTTCTGTCGTCTGTCCCCTGAGCCCTGAACCGGAGACCGACGTCATGCCCCATTCCGGCAGCGTGCGCGCGATCCTCTACGCCCTGGGGGCGAACCTGGGCATCGCGGCGGCCAAATTCGTCGCGGCCGGCCTCACCGGCTCCGGGGCCATGCTGGCCGAAGGGGTGCATTCCCTGGCCGACTGCGCGAACCAGGGCCTCCTGTTCCTGGGGCTCGCCCGGGCCCGCCGGCCCCCCGACGCCGACCACCCCCTGGGGCACGGCAAGGCCCTCTACTTCTGGTCGTTCGTGGTGGCCCTCATGCTGTTTAGCATGGGCGGCCTGTTTTCCGTGTACGAGGGGCTCCACAAGCTCGGCCACCCGGCGGGCGAGGGCCACGGGCTCGACCGGCCCTGGATCGCGGTGGTGGTCTTGGTCCTGGGCCTCGTGCTCGAGGGGCTTTCCCTGACCGGCGCCCTGCGGGAGACCCGGGATGTGCGCCGGGGCAAACCCCTCTGGCGGTGGTTTCGGGAGAGCCGCCGGAGCGAGCTCCTCGTGGTCGTGGGCGAGGACCTGGGGGCCATCCTGGGCCTCTCCATCGCCCTCGTGGCGGTGGGCCTGGCCGTGGTCACCGGGAACCCGGCCTGGGACGCCTGGGGGAGCGTGGGGGTCGGGTTACTCCTCATCGTGATCGCCCTGGCCGTGGCCGGGGAGGTCAAGGGGCTCTTGATCGGGGAGAGCGCCGGGCCGGAGTTCGAGCGGGGGGTCCACTCGTTCCTCGTGGCCCACCCGGCCGTGGCCGGCGTCCTCAATCTCATCACCCTGCAACTCGGGCCCGACGTCATGGTGGCCGTGAAGGCCCGGATGGCCCCGGCCGAGTCGGCCACGGCCCTGGTGGAGGCCATCAACGCCTGCGAGCGCGACCTCAAGCGGGCGTTCCCCCAGGTGCGCTGGCTCTTCTTCGAGCCGGACGTGCTGCCGTGAAGGCCCGGCCCGACCCCCTGACGATCCTCCGGGAGGTGTTCGGCTACCCCTCGTTCCGGGGGCAGCAGGAGGCCGTGGTGCGCCACGTGTGCGCGGGGGGCGACGCCCTGGTGCTCATGCCCACGGGTTCGGGCAAGAGCCTGTGCTACCAGATCCCGGCCCTCGCCCGCCCCGGCACCGGGGTGGTGGTGTCGCCCCTCATTGCGCTGATGAAGGATCAGGTGGACGCCCTAGTGCAGCTGGGGATCAGGGCGGCGGCCCTCCACTCGGGGCTCACCCCGGCCGAGGCGCGCCGGGCCGAGGGGGCGCTTCTCCGGGGGGAGCTCGACCTCGTGTACGCCGCCCCGGAGCGGCTCCTGACCGACCGGTTCCTCGGGCTCCTCGACCGGATCCCGATCGCGCTTTTTGCCATCGACGAAGCCCACTGCGTGAGCCAGTGGGGCCACGACTTCCGGCCCGAGTACCTGGGCCTGGGCGTCCTGGCCGACCGGTTTCCCGGGGTGCCCCGGGTGGCGCTCACGGCGACGGCCGACGAGCCCACCCGGGCCGACATCGTGGAGCGGCTCGGGCTCCAGGGCGCCAGGCGGTTCGTCGCGGGATTCGACCGACCCAACATCCGGTACCGGGTCGTGGCCAAGGACCGGCCCCGGGAGCAGCTCCTGCGGTTCCTCGCGGGGCACCGGGGCGAGGCGGGCATCGTGTACTGCCTCACGAGAAGGCGGGTGGAGGAGACGGCCGCCTGGCTCCGGGAGCGGGGGTGGGATGCGCTTCCCTACCACGCCGGCCTCGATCCGGCCGAGCGCGAGGCCCACCAGGACCGGTTCCTCAAGGACGAGGGGGTCGTGGTGGTGGCCACGGTGGCCTTCGGCATGGGCATCGACAAGCCCAACGTGCGGTTCGTGGCCCACCTCGACCCGCCCAAGAGCCTCGAGGCCTACTACCAGGAGACCGGCCGGGCCGGCCGTGACGGGCTGCCCGCCGAGGCCTGGATGGCCTACGGGTTCTCCGACATCGTGGCCCTGGGCCGGCTCCTGGAGCTCTCGGAGGCCGACGAGGCCCACCGCCGGGTCGAACGCCGCAAGCTCGACGCCCTGTGGGGGTACTGCGAGGCGGCCGGGTGCCGGCGCCAGGTGCTCCTGGGGTATTTCGGCGAGGCGCTGGAGCGACCCTGCGGCAACTGCGACACCTGCCTCGAGCCGGTGGAGACCTGGGACGCCACGGTGGCGGCCCAAAAGGCGCTCTCCTGCGTCTACCGCACGGGCCAGCGGTTCGGGGTGGGCCACCTGGTGGACGTGCTCCGGGGCCGGGAGACCGAGGCCGTGCGGCGGTGGGGCCACCACCGGGTGAGCACCTTCGGGATCGGGACGGACCTGGACGAGCGCACCTGGCGCTCGGTGTTCCGCCAACTCGCCGCGGCCGGGCTGGTGGAGCCGGTGCCCGGCGGCCACGGGGCCCTGCGGCTCACGGCCCGGGCCCGGCCGGTGCTCCGGGGGGAGCGGGAGCTCCGGCTCCGGCGCGACCCCGTCGCCCGGCGGGCGAAACCCAAGGCCCCGGCGGCCTCGGCCGCAGTCCCGGCCGAGGCCGAGGCCCTGTTCCAGCGCCTTCGGGCCTGGCGGCTCGAAACCGCCCGGGCCCAGGGCGTTCCGCCCTACGTGGTGTTCCACGACGCCACGCTCCGGGCCGTGGCCGAGGCCCGGCCGGGAACCCTGGAGGAACTGGCCGAGGTGCCCGGGATCGGCCGGGCCAAGCTCGCCCGGTACGGGGCCGAGGTCCTGGCCGTCGTGGCCGGACCTGGCCCCGCGGCCGCAGAGCCCGGCGGCGGACCGAAGACCGGTAACCGAAGACCGCCCTCCCGAGAGGAGTCCACGCCGTGACCCACCGCGACATCACCGACCGCCTCGTGGCCGAGCTCGAGGGGCTCCGGTTCGGCGAGCCCGTGGCGTACGTCTACAATCCCCTCGTGTACGCCCGGGCCCCCTACGACCTCTACTGGGACCGCTACGGCTCCCCGCCCAAGGAGGTGGTGTTCCTCGGCATGAACCCGGGCCCCTTCGGCATGGCCCAGACCGGGGTTCCCTTCGGCGCGGTGAGCCGGGTGCGGGGCTGGCTCGGGATCGAGGCGCCGGTGGGCAAGCCCGACCGGGAACACCCCAAGCGGCCGGTGGAGGGGTTCGGGTGCCCCCGGAACGAGGTGAGCGGGCTTCGGCTGTGGGGGTGGGCCGCCGAGCGGTTCGGGAGCCCCGAGCGGTTTTTCGCCCGGTGTTTCGTGGCGAACTACTGCCCGCTCCTGTTCCTCACGGCCTCGGGCCGGAACCTCACCCCCGACAAGCTGAAGAAGGCCGAGAGGGAACCCCTGTTCGCGGCCTGCGACCGGGCGCTCCGGGACACCGTAGCGCTCCTGGGGCCCCGGATCGTGGTGGGGGTGGGCGCGTTCGCCGAGGACCGGGCCCGGGAAGCCCTTGCCGGCACCGGCGTCCGGGTGGGGAGGATCAGCCACCCGAGCCCGGCGAGCCCCCGGGCCAACCGGGGCTGGGCCGACCTGGTGGACGCCGAGCTCGAGGCCCTGGGGATCCGGGGGCTCTAGGGAAGGGACGAAAAGGACGATCGAATCGGGGCCTGGCGCTGCGTCACGCGCCCCGTTTCAGGAACACACCCTCGGGGTCCACGACCCGGCGGAGGATCTCGATCTCCTCGGCCGTGGGCGGCGGGGTTTCCACCGCCTCGGAGACGTCGAGGGGGAAGCCGGTCTCGGCCTGGACCCGCTCGGGCGCGACCCCCGGGTGGGCCGAGGCCAGGTAGGGCTCCTTCGTGTCGGGCCGGAACCGGAGGATCCCCAGGGTCGTCACCACGGCCGCGGGGCCGCCCCGGCCGATGCCGGCCCGGGCCCGGGAGTCGCCGCCCTCGAGCCACCCCGGGCTCGTCCGGTAGTCCACCCGCTCCGGGAACCGGCGGCGCTCGTGGCGGGCGATGATCACGGTGCGCCGGGCGAGCGCGGCCACGTCGGCCGCCCCCCCGCTCCCCGAGAACCGCACCGTGGGCCGGCGGTAGTCGCCCAGGGCGGTCGAGTTGATGTTCCCGTACCGGTCCACCTGGGCCCCGCCCAGAAACCCCACGTCGATCCGGCCCCCCTGCAGGAGGTAGGTGAAGGCCTCCATGAGCCCCGCCGCCATGGCGGCGCCGGTGAGGGTGCGCGAGTCGCCCACGCTCATGGGCAGGTGAAGCATGCGGGGGTCGACGCTTCCCGCCTCGAACACGAGCACGCACCCGGGGGCGTGGGTGCGCTGGGCCAGCATGGCCGCGAGCATGGGGAGCCCCGTGCCGGCGAACACCACCTCCCCGTCCCGGATCTCCCGGGCCGCGGCCACGGTCATGAGCTCGAACGTGGTGTAGACGGCGCTCACGGCGTCCTCTTGAGTTCGGGGTTGTAGCCGAGCCCCGACCGGGCCCGAAGCCGGTCCAGGTGCTCGGCCCCGCCCACGGCCTCCAGGTAGGCCGCGTGGTCGGACGGGCCGAACACGAACCGGTCCAGGAACGCCCGGAACGTCTCGTCGGACCGGGCCGCCTCGGCGTAGAGGTGGAGGTGCTGGGGGTCGTAGTCGTAGTAGTTGTGCACGCTGTGGGGATGGGCCCCGAAGGGCACGTGGACCACGGCGTCCACGGCGAACGGCGGGATCCGGTTCCGCTCGGGCTCCCGCCGGAGTTCCTCGTCGTCCACGAGTTCCTCGCAGGTCACGATGACCCGGTCGGCGGCCAGGGCCTGCTGGACGTCCAGGAACTCCTGGCCCTCGATCCGCACCAGCCCCTGGGGGCTCGCCTTCTGCACGTGCAACAGGCACAGGTCGGTCCGGACGGCCGGCACCAGCACCACCGGCTCCCCCGTGAAGGGGCAGGCGATCACGGCGGCCTTTCGGGGGGCGGCCCGGGGGTCGGCCCGGCGCACCCCGGGGTCGAGTCCCTCCTTGGCCAGAAGGTCGGTTCCGAGCATCGAGCGCACGGGGAAGAACGGAAGCCCCATGGCCCCGGCCGAGAACCGGGCCATCATGGCGGCGTTGGAGTAGTCCTCGAACTCGATCCGGCCCGCCTCCACGAACCGCCGCCAGTTGGGGGCGATGGGGGCGAACACCCCGTCGGCCAGGTAGGCGGCCTCGACCCGGCGCACGCACCCGGCCCCGATCAGGAGGTCCACGTCGCTTCCGGCCGAGTGGCAGTAGACCACGAGGTCGCGCACCCCTCGCCGGATCATCGCCCGCAGGAGCGCCGTGGGGTGGCGCTGGCTCGTGAACCCCCCGATGGAGATCGTGGCGCCCGGGGGCACCAGGGCCGCGGCCTCCTCCAGCGTCACCACCTTGTCGCGGACCCGGGTCATTCCGACGGCTCCCCGTCGTCGTCGGCGCCGATCCAGTCCTCCTCCCACCCGTCGTCCAGAAGGCCCTGGCGCTCCATGAACGCCAGGTTGGCCTCGAGCACCCGGGCGATCACGTCCCGCTCGATCCCGCGGTTACGCTGGATGAACGAGATGGCGACGTCCATGTCGTACTCGTCGGGGTTTCGCTCGAGGAGGTCCTCGTTCTCCTGGCGCAGCTCCTCCCACTCCCGCCGGGTGGCCTCGTCGGCGGTCTCACCGTTCAGGAGCCCGAGGCACCCGAGGTAGTCGAGCTCCCCCTCCAGGACCGCCGCGATCACCTTGAGGTCGAGCCCGGTGCGCACGGCGATGTCCTCGAGGGCCGCGAAGGGGTCGTACCGGGCCACCGTGTCGTCCATGGGGCTCACTCCCGCTCCTCCCGTAACAGGGCGGCGTACACCCGCCGCCAGCGCTTTTCCGCCTGCCCGACCGCGCCCTGGGCCGTGAACAGCACCACCGTCCGACCGCCCCGCCGGACCACCCAGGGGTCGGCGTTGAGCTCGGTGCCGGTGGGGAGTACCCGGGGCTCCCCCGGGCCGTCAAGGGCCACGTGGGCCAGGGGGTTCAGCCGGTCGGCGTCGTCCAGGACCACCACGAACCCCCGGCCGTCCGGGGTCCACCGGGGGCCGCCCCGGGTCTCGGGGAGCACCCCCCGGCAGACGAGCCGGGGCTCTCCGCCCTGCGCGGGCACGGCGTAGAGGTCGGCCGGGCCGGCCGCGTCCCGGCGCGACAGGAACGCGACCCACCGGCCGTCGGGGGACACGCTGGGCGCAAGACATGCCCCGGCCCAGCCGGGGGTGAGGTCGCGCAGGTGCTCCCGCACCCGAAGCCGCCGCGCCCCCTCGTCCGCCGCCGCGAGCTCGCCCAGCCGGTCGAGCACCGCCACGTGATCCGAGGTGCCCAGGTGGGCCACGAAGGCGAGCCGGTCGCCCCCGGGGAACCAGGCCGGGTAGAGTTCGGAACCGGCCGGCTCGAAGGTGAGCCGAACCAGCCCGGCCGGCTCGCCCCGGAACCGGTAGAGGTAGAGGTCCCCCTGGCCCGTGCGGCCCGAGGTGAACGCCACCGCCGTGCCGTCGGGCGAAAACGCCGGGTTGGCGTCGTTTTCCGGGTGGTCGGTGAGGAACGCCCGGCGCCCCGGCTCCCGGAGGAACAGGTCCAGGTTGACGACCGAGGCGCCGCGGCTCGCGGCCTTGCGGGTGGCCGCCACCACGAGCCGGGGCTGGCCCCGCTTGGGGGGGCCGAAGCTCGGCCCCTCGCTCAGGGGCCGCTCTGGCTTCAGGGCGAAGGGGTCGGTTCCGCCGGCCGGCACCACGGCCTCGGGCGGGCCGAGCCCCGAGGGCAGGGGCCCCCCGCCCTTGAACGGGGCGAGGTACACCTCCAGTGTGTCGCCCTCGGCCCCCAGGAACTCGAAGGCCAGGCTCGCGCCCTCCCGGTCGGTCGCAAGGGCCGCCGGCTGGCCCCGGCCCTCGAGGGGGCCCAGCGACAGGGCCACCACCCGCTCCACCCCGGGGGCGGCCAGGGCCCCCACCGGGAGACCGGCGAGGCAGAGGAACAAAAGGATCCCCGCCCGCGTCACGGATTCCCCTCGGGTTCGGGCCGCGGGTAGGCCTCGTAGGAGAGGTCGAGCCGGAGCACGGGCACGCGGTTTCCCTGGGGCCCCACCGCAAACACCTCCACGCCGTGGCGGGTGGCCAGAAGCGGCGTCTGGAGGCCCTCCACCTCCACATACGGCCGCTTCACCAGCACCTCCTTCTCGCCCACCACCACGGCATAGAGCCGCGCCCCCCGGAACGGGTCCCACGCCAGCGCCAGATCCGGCAGGGCTTGGCCCGCCCGGCGCCGTTTTTCGAACCGCTCCGCCGGTTCCTCCCCGGTAACCTGTATCCACTCGGGGTCGAGAATCCAGCGGTCTCCCACCACGGGGATCACGAAATGCCGAAACGCCGAGGCGGCAACGGGGTCGGCCACTTCGTACACGAACTCCCGGGCAAACGCTCCCGCGGCCTCTCCCACGAACTCCCCCAGGGTGCCCGCCCCGCGCTGCCGGTAGATCCGGTAGCGCTCCGCCACCGCTTCGCGGGGCACGGTCTCCCAATACACCACTACGGCCCCCCGATCCACCGACTCGGCCACCTGGGCGATGCGCCGGACCCGGGGCGGGAGGTCGACCTCGGCCCGGGCCACGGCCGAGGGCGTTTCCGCCCCCTCCACCCAGGCCTCGACCCGGTATCCCAGGGTGCGGCGCTCGTCCGAGGGCGTGAACGGCCCGTCCACGGCCTGCCCTTCCCGGAGCGGGTCGAGGGCCCGCCGTTCGAGGACCACCACATCCCCTTCGTTCCCCTCCCGCACGACCCGCACCCGGTCCACGGCCCCCTCCCCCAAGGCCCAGGCAAGCCCCACCCGCAGGTCGTCCTGAAGGGCGGCCTCGGCCGCCGCCCGGTCCACCGGGGCCAGGGTGGTGGCCACGGCCCTCCCCACGGCGGCCAACGCGCCGTCGCCCGTACGGACCTCCAGCCGGTAGGCCGCCTCGACCCCCACCTCGAGCCCCTCGTCCCGGCAGGAGGGTTCCGCCCCCTCGCACACCACGGTCGGCTCACCGGGACGTTCCCGGATCACCCGGTACGTCATTCCCTGCAGCGGGGGCCACCCCAGGGACACCGCCCGGGCTCCGGCCGACACGGCCCATTGGTCCGGAGAAGGGTAGCGGGGAACCAACCGGAGGGGGACCTCATCCCCGGCCCACACCTCCACCTCCACCGTTCCTCGGGGACTTTCCAGCGGGGCCGTGGGCACGAACGTCACCCGGAACCGGCCCTCGGGCACCAGGAGCACGGTTCCCTCGGGCCCCGCGGCGACGCCCCGACCCAGAAGCTCCCCCAGCCGTTCCAGGACCTTTCGGCCCGCCGGGTCGAGGGAGGCCGGATCCGCCGCCTCGATCCGGAACTCGACCCGGTCCACCGGCACGGCGCTCACCACCCGCACCCGCCCCAGACCCTGACCTTCCAGCAAGTGATCCCGGAGGGCCGCCGCCTCGGGCCCCAGGCTCCCCAGCGCGTCCAGCCGGTCGAGGGCCCAAAGGCTCTCGGTGGCCCGGCCGGTCTGGGCATAGGCCCGGGCCGCCGCCACGAGCCACCGGGGATCGGCCCAGGCCCTGTGGGGATCCTCGGCCTCGGCCTCCCGGAGGCTCCGCACCGCGTCGGATCCGTAGGTGCCCCCCCGGCTCAGATAAAACTCCGCCCTCTCGAGGGCGCTCTCGTACCCCGCCCAGGCGATCCCCCCGAACCCCACGATCCACGTCGCCAGGGCCCACGCCCAAATCCACCGGCGCGCCCGTCCGCCGTCCGTCACCGTTTCGGGCCTCCTCCCCAATGCAGTCTCCGGTCATCCGCCGCCGCTTGGGGCCCGCGCAGCGCCACCGACCCGGGGCCGGGTGGGGTTCGTATCACACCCGCAACCGTCGAGACAAACCCTCGCCCGGAGGAACCGGGCCGTCGTCTCTCCGTCCCGCGAGGTGGCAGGCCACCCGGTGGGCGGGCCCCGCGGGAACGAGGGGCGGGACCTCGGCGTCGCACCCCTGGGACGGGTCGGCCTGCCCGCACCGCCCGAGGAACGGGCACCCCCGCTGCGCGGGCTCCCGGAACGGCCGGGGTGGCCGGGCCAGGGCCCCGGCCACGCCGAAGGCGCTCTCCAGGAGTTCCCTCGAGTAGGGGTGGAGGGCCTTCCCCCCGAAGAAGCCTTCGGCCGGTGCGTCCTCCACCAGGCGCCCCCGGAACAGCACGAGCACCCGGGACACGAGGGTGCGGACGACCCGAAGATCGTGGGTGACGAGGAGCACCGTGAGGCGGCGCCGCTCGTGCACCCGCCGGAGGAGTTCCACGAGCTCCACCTGGATCGGCGGATCGAGCCCGGCCACCGGCTCGTCGGCCACCACGAACCCGGGCCGGGTGGCCAGCGCCCGGGCAAAGGCCACCCGCCGGCGCTCCCCTCCCGAGAGTTCCGAGGGATAGGCGTGGAGCCGCTCGGCCGGGAGCCGCACCGTTTCCACGAGGCGTTCCACCTCGCCGGCCACCTCGCCCCCGCGGATGTCCCGGTGGATCCGCACGGCTTCCTCCAGGAGGTACCGCACCCGAAACGCCGGGTTCAGGGTGGCGTAGGGGTTCTGGAACACCATCTGGGCCGCCCGGGCGAAGGCCTTCCTCCCGCGGCCCCGGACCCGCTGGGGGTCGAACTCGCCCACCCGGATCCTCCCCGCGTCGGGCCGGAGAAGCCCCAGCAGGCAGCGTCCCAGGGTCGTCTTGCCCGAGCCCGACTCCCCCACCAGCGCCGCGAACTCCCCCGGCTCCAAGGCAAACGAGACCTCCCCCAGGGCCTCAATCCGCCGCCGGCGCCCCCATCCCCCGCCCAGGGAGAAGGTCTTCGAGAGGCCCTCCACGGCAACCCGGATCCCGCTCACGCCCCCACCTCCCAGCACGCGAGCCGGTGCCCGCTCTCCAGGGCCACCTGGGGCGGGGACTCCGAGGCACACCGCGCCTGCTCCCGGGAGCACCGCCCCGAGAAGGGGCACCCCTCCCCCGCCCCACCGGCGCGGGTGGCCGGCGGCCGGCCTCCCCCGGCCAGCGCCGCCTCGGCCGCCAAAAGCATCTCGGTGTACGGATGCTTGGGGCTCCAACGGGGGTTCAGCACCCGGCCCACCGGCCCCTCCTCCACGACGCGCCCCCCGCACAGAACGGCCACCCGCCAGCACAGGAGCCGGGCGGCCTCGGTGTCATGGGTCACGAGGAGGAGCGTGGTCCCGGTTTCGGCCGGAGCCCGGGCGAGAAGCTGGAGCACCCGGAGCCGCAGGGTGGCGTCAAGCCCGGTGGTGGGCTCATCGGCCACGAGCAGGGCCGGCCTCGGCGCCAGGGCCAGGGCCAGGGCGACCCGCTGGACCATGCCCCCCGAAAGCTGGTAGGGATGTTGGGTCGCCACCTCCTCGGGCCGGTACATCCCCACCCGCGCCAGCTGTTCGATGCCCTGTCGGCGGGCCTCCTCGCGGGTGAGCCCCGGGTCGCGGCGTCGTACGGCCCGCGCCAGCAGGTCGCCCACGGTCAGGTACGGGGGAAACGCCGTCCCCGGGTCCTGGGGCACCAAACCCACGTCCCGGCCCAGGACGGGGGCCACCCGGCGCCGAAGCCGGCGGTTCCACGCGGTCATGTCCTTGCGCACGGTTTCGGGAGGGCCCGGCTCCCAAGCCACCGCCCGGTCGATCTCGGGGAACAACGCCTGGCCGAGGAGTTCGGCCGAACCGGCCACGATCCCCGGAGCGGCGTCCGAAAGCCCGAACACGGAATGGAACAGCAGCGTCTTCCCCGATCCGGACTCCCCCAGCAGCCCGAAGGGCTCCCCCGGACGGAGCTCCATCGAGACCCGGTCGAGGGCCCGGCGAAGGGCCCGGCCGGTTTCGAGAAGAACGACGAGATCGCGGCAGGCGAACAGGGGCGCGCTCACGGCCGCTCCTCGATCCGCTCCAGGATCCCCCGCCCGACCAGATGAAGCCCGAGGAGCGTGAGGGCCAGGGTGGCGGCCGGGGCGGCCACCGGAAGCCAATGGCCCCGGAACACCCCGTCCCGGGCGAGCGCCAACATGTTGCCCCAACTCGCGGCCGGCTCCTGCACCCCCAGCTCGCCTCCCAGGTATGACAGGCTCGCCTCGGCGAGCACCGCGAACGACAGGAGGCTCGTGGCCTGGGCCAGGAGAACCCGCCGGCCGTGGCCCCACAGCACGTGCACGAACACCACCCTCCAACCGCTCACGCCCAACGACCGGGCCGCCTCGATGAACGCGAGCGACCGGAGCCGTTGGATGCTGGACCGGATGGGCTCGGCCACCTGGGGGGCGAACGACACACCTACCGCCCCCATGATCCAGGCGAGGTCGCTGCCCGTGACCGCGGCCACCAAGAGCACCGCCACGAGCTTCGGCACCCCGTCCACCGCCTGGGACAGCCCCGTTGCGAGCGCCCGGAAGAACGGTGGGAGGAGCCCCTCCGCAAGCCCCAGGGCCGACCCGAGCACGGCGGCCGTGGCGACGGCCAGGAGCGCCGGCCCGGCGAACCGGGCCGAGGCCGAGGCCAGGCGAGCCAGCAGATCCCGGCCCAGGGCGTCGGCCCCCAGCCAGAGGTCGGGGCCAGGGGGGGCGTGGGGCGGGGCGACGAAGGCGGTCGGGTCGTGGGGCAACCAACCGAAAAGCCCGGCCCCGGCCCCCAGGGCCGTGGGGAGAAGGCACAGGCACCCGCCCGCCAGAAGGGCCCGAGCCCCGACCCGGCGCCCGGGAAATCGGACTTTCGTGCTCACCGTTCGACCTCGCCCACCCGGGGGTCGGCCCACCGGCCGGCCGCCTCGGCCACCACCCCGGCGAGCCGGACCACGGCCGCCAGGGCCACGGCCGACCCGAGGAGCAGGGGCAGATCCCGTTCGGCCGCCGCGCGCCAGGTCAGGTACCCCAAACCCGGCCAGCCCAGGGCCGCCTCGAGGATCACGGTGGACCCGAGCACGAACGCCACCCGCCGGGAGAGGTGGGCCGCCACCCCCGGCAGCGTCTCCCGCACGGTCACGGCGGCCTCGGGGATTCCCAGGAGCCGGGCTCCCACCCGGTGTTCCACCCGGCCGGCGGCCCGAACCTCGGCCCGGATCCGGCCCAGGAGGTCGGCCAGGAGCCCGTCCCCCACGGCCAAGACGACCACGGCCACAACCCAGGGCACCCAGTGGTCCCGGCTGGGGAACGGAAACCAGGACGGGAGGTCCCACCACCCCCCCTGCGCCCCGGCGGCCACCAGGCGGTTTCCGAGGACGGTGATGGCATACACAAGCAGGAACACCGGAAGGGCGGAGGCGAGGTGGGCGAGGGTTCCGGCCAGGCGGCCCAGGAACCGACGGCGGGCCCAGCGGGAGACCGTCACCGCCAGCAGGGTGGACACCGCGAGCGCCGCGCCGGCGAGCCCCAGGGAGCGGCGAAGCCCCGGAAGGATCAGGGCGACCACCGGACGGCCCTGCTGCACCGCGGCCGACCGGCCCAGGTCGCCCCTGAGCGCCCCCAGGAGCCACTCGCCGTAGCCCGGGAGTCCCGCCACGCCGGCCGCGGGCCCCTCCACCACCCCGATGCGCTTGGCCGGTGCCACGGTGGGGGCCGCCCGGAGAACCCCGTAGAGGAGAAGGGTGGTCCCCAGGAGCACCAGGAGGCCCGAGGCGACCTGGCGCAGCGCCCAGCCGGCCAGGGCGAAAACCGGACGGCCGGTCACCGCTCCTTCCACCCCCCCGCGTAGGAGAAGAAGTAGAAGGGATGGATGCGGACCCCCTCGATCCGGGTGGACACGGCGGCGTAGCGGTTGAGGCTCCAGAGAAAGAGGTAGGGCAGGTCGTCGTGGAGCACGCGGTGGAGCTCCCCGTACACGGCCCGCAGGGCCTCGGAGTTGGGAGCCCTTCGGCTCTGCTCCAGGAGCCGGTCCACCTCGGGGTTGGCGTAGGCCCCCAGGTTGTTCCGGCCGGGGCCCGCCTCGGCCGAGTGGAACAGGGAGTACACGTTCACGCTGTGGTCGAAGGTCCACTCGGCGAGCACGAGATCGAAGGCGTGGTCCTGGAACACCGCCTTGCGCCAGGCCGAGGGTTCCAGGAACTTCACCTCCACCGCGATCCCCAGGCGCCGGAACTGCTGCTGCAGATCGAGGACCACGGCCTTCTGGGCCTCGTCGGCCGCGAGCGACACGAGCCGCAGCCTCACCGGTTGGCCGTCCTTCTCCCGGACGCCGTCGCCGTCGGAATCCACGACCCCGGCCTCCTCCAGGAGTTTCGCCGCCATGTCGGGCTCGTGGGGCCAGGGCTTCACGTCGAAGTTGTACGCCCACGAGGCCGGGGGGAACGGCCCGGAGATCACGACGCCCCGGCCCCCGTAGTGGGCCTTCAGCATCGCCTGGCGGTCGATTCCCCGGACCATCGCCTGGCGCACCCGGAGGTCGCGCAGCAGGGGGTTCCGGAAATTGAGCCCCACAAAGGCGTACGACAGGGTGCTGTAGGGGTACAGCCGGATCCCCGACAACTCCTCGAGCACCGGGATGTCCCTCGGCCGCACGGTCGGCACCAGGTCCACCGCGCCATAGCGCAGGAGTTCGTTGCGGATGTTGTCATCGGGTACGGGCGCGGCCTCCACCTCCTGGATGCCCGGCTGCCCCGGCCGGTGGTACTCGGGGTTGGCTACGAACCGGATCTCTCCGGCCGCGGTCCACTCGGCGAACCGGAACGGGCCGGTTCCCACCGCGTCGGGACCCCCGCCCCCGAGGGCCGTCCCGGAAAACCGGTGGGCCGGGAGGATCCGGAAATCGAACAGGAGGATCGGGTTGGCCGACGGCCGCGCCAGCCGAAACCGCACCGTGGCGTCGTCGAGGGCCTCCACCGCCTCGAACGCGGCGAACTGGGGCCTCAGGGGGGAGGCGTTCGCCGGATCCCGGCCCGCCTCCACCGTGAACACCACGTCCCTTGCCGTAAACGGGGTGCCGTCGTGCCACCGGACCCCCCGTTTCAACCGGAACGTGACGGTACGGCCGTCCGGGCTCACGTCCCACGACTCGGCAAGCAGGGGTTTGACCTCCCCCGCGTCCGGGGGGGTGATCAGCCCCTCGTACACCAACTCGGCGGCCCGCACGCTCGGCATGTCGCGGGCCATCAGCGGATTCAGGGTCGACGGGGGCGTGCCCTCTGCGTAGCGCATCCCCGCCCAAGCCGCGGCCGCCAACCCGGCCACCGCCACGCCTACCAGGACCGTGCGGATCATCGGACAAAACACTCCCCGTGCTGTCAGGTTACGGCCGTCGGTCGCCCCCGAACGGTCCCCGGTGCACTCTCAGCGGGGGGGAACCTCGCCCCCGGTGCGCGACGCGTAGAGCCGCTTCAGGCTCTCGTACGCCAGGCGGGCCGTGGGATACTCCCTCGTCAGATCGAACAGCAGGCCGACCGCGGGGGCGAACTGGCCGGTCCGGGCGTAGGCCCGGGCCAGGTCCACCAGGTACGCGGGGGGATTCCGAAAATCGGGGCGGCTCCCCTGGCTCTTGTCGTGCGCCCGGTCCAAAACCTCGAGCGCCTCCGCGTCCAGTCCTCGGGACCAAAACACGCGCGCCGCCAGCCGTGCCACCTCGGCTCGGCGAACCGGGTAGAGCTCGGCCAAGGCCGCGGAGTCTGGCCCCTCGGGCAACCGCTCGGGCAGCGCCTCCACCGTGCGCACGGCGGCCCGGGCCGACTCCACCGGATCGCCCAGCGGTTCCGCGGCACCCAACTCCGCCTGGAGGGCCGCCAGGGTCGCCAGAACGAGGGGGCCGGGTTGGCCCTCCGCAGCGGTTCTCCAACGGGCCAGGGCCTCGCCCTTCCGCCCCAGGCGGTACAGGGCGGCCCCCTCCCTCACCCGCGCCAGAACCGAGGCCTCTTCGGGCCCGGTGACAGGGCTGAAGAGCCAGATGTCCATCGCCTCGCGCACCGGCGTCTTCCCGAACCACGACGCGGCCCCGTCCCAAGCCCCCTGGGCCTCGGCCCCGAGGCCCGCCCAGAACGGGGCCACCAGCGCCCGTGCGGCCTCGGCCGCCAGGCCGCCGAACCCGCGTTTCAGGAGCTCGTACAGGTAGAGGTCCGGGCCGGGCGCGCTCCCCACCTGGTGGAAGTCCACCATCTCGAGCGCCAGCACCCCGCTCGCCAGGTCCCCCTGGCGGAACGCGTCGAGGGCCTGGCCGTACGGCGTGCGGTCTCCGGTGGGGCAGGGGACCCCCCAGAGGTAGCACGCCACGAGTCCCATCACCCGCTCGTCGTCGGTGTCCGGGGACCCCGCCTTCCGGGTCAGCGCCCGCAGCCGGTCCCCGTCCCCCTCCAGGTAGGCGAGCCCCGCCTGGGCCAGCACCTCGAGGTACCCGCCGGCCGAGGCCCTTTCCCCTCCGAACACCTTCCGGGCGGTGGGCAGGTCGCCCCGTCGGAGCGCCACCCACCCGAGGCGCGCCTCCAGGCTCGGATTCCCGGCGCTCGCCTCGGGGAGATACAGGGATTCGACGTCGAGGAACAGGCCGTCCAGGGCCCGGTAGAGGTCGGCAAAGGCCTGGTACGTGCGGACCAGGCCGGGATCCGGCTCCCCCGAGGCCGAAAACTCCTGAATGGCGTCGTAGAACCGGCTTTCCCGGAGGGCGATCCAACCCTTCCCCTTGGTCAGCAACTGCGCGATCGCCGGGTCCTTGGCCGCATACGCCCCCATCCAGCCGGCTTTGCACGCCTGGACCTCCGGGTCCGGCGCGGCCGCCGCCGCTCCTCCGTCGGGAGCCTGGGTGCAGGCCAGCCCGAGGACCAGCGCCAGAAGGCTAACCGCCCAACTTCGTCGCCAGGAACTCGACATGCTGCCGGTGGCGTTGCGCCCGGTCGACCCAGTCGGGCCCCAGCGCGTCGGGAGTCTGTCCCAACCGTGCGAAAAACACTTGCCAGGCCTGGGCCCCCTTCTGGATGAACCTCGCCTCCCCCGTCTCCTGGAACAGACGCTCACTGGTCACCCCCAGATAGTAATAGGCCTGCAACACGAGCCGGTCTCGCCGATCCGGCGGAAACAGTTCCGGCACCGCCACGGCCCGTTCCAGGGCCTCGGCTCCCCTTCTGAGGAGGTCCACGGCCTCGCCGGCTCCGGCGGTGCGGCTCGCCTCCCAGCACCAATACCCCAGCGCGAGGTTCAGCACCGGATTCTGGGCAAACTCCGGCACGGCCACAACCTCGGAAAGGACGGCCGGGATCTCCCGCACCCGCCCCAACTCGGCCAACAACTCTACCATCCGGGCCCGTGCCCTGGCGAAGCTCGGGTGGTCGGGGGGCACCCGGGCGAAAAACGCCAGAGCCTCTTCCCTCTGACCCCGCTCGGCGAGGGTCTCTGCCGTGGCGTAATTTTCGTCCACCGGCCGCAGGCGAAACGGCCGTTCGCGGTAGTCCTCCACGTCGTTCCGGAAATGAACCGTCACCTCGAGGGGCAGGTACCCCGGCCGTTCGGCCGGGTCGAACGCGAGGCGCAGCCGGTGGGGGCCCTTGGGCGCCCGGAACCCCAGCCCCTCCTCGCCGGCCACCCCGAGCTCCGCACCGTCGAGCCAAACCTTGGCTCCCGGCGGGTCCGAATAGACCCTGACCGTGCTCTCGGTCCGGATCGGGGCGAGCGCCGCCAACACCGTGGTGGTCTTCGCGCTCTCCACGACCACATCGCGCCGCTCCCAGGGGACGAACCCCTCCAGATCGACCCGCACGGCATGGACCCCCGGGGCCACCGGCGCGATCCGAAGAGGGCCCTCGGCGCTCCCGTGCGGCTCCCCGTCCACGAACACCGCCCCCCCGGCCGGGCTCGTGACCACGAGGAGCGCCCCGTCCTCCGGGTCCAGCCTCAACGCGACCTCGGCCCGGCCCCCGGCCTCCACCTCGACCACCCTCTCGGCGGGCCGGAACCCTTCCCGCACGGCCCGCACGACGTGGCGGCCGGCCGGCAGGGGCAGCTCCAGGGGTGCCAGCCCCGCCGCCTCTCCGTCCACCTCCACGCGGGCGTCCGGCGGTTCGGTGGTGACCACGACCAGTCCGAGTCCGACCTTGTCCTCGGCCTCGAAGTCCACGAAGATCCGGCCGCCGGCTCCCTCCACGATCTGCCGGACCGCGCCCTGGTCCGGCAGGTACAAAATGACCTCGTGACGACCGTCCGACAGGCCCTTCACGTACACCGGGGTCGTGCCCCGCTCCTCGCCGTCCACGAACACCCGGGCCCCCTCGGGCCTGGACAGGACCGACAAGACCCCGGGCTCCCCCGCCTCCCGTTCGAACCGGGAAACGTTGGGAAGGGCCTCTTCCGTCCCGGCCGCGGGCTCCGCGGAGGGCTCCTCCTGCGCCGACGCGGGAAGCCAGAGAAACGCGGCGAGCACGGCCAACACCACCATCGCGGGAAAGCGCCTCATGGTCACCTCTCTTGCCGATGCGAGATCCGAGCGCACCTCACGGGTTGAGCCTGGGGCCGGCCCCCTCGGGAACCACGGCGCCCGGATCCACGGCCAGGTGTTCGATCAGATCCACGCCGAGTTCCGGAACGGGCTCCGCCACCAGGTCCAGCCGTTCCAACCGGATCGGCGGCACCTCATTCTCCCGGTAACTCTCCGCCGTGATCACCGCCCGGCCCACGGCGTATCCCCGCCGGAACGCGTAGACCTCGTACCGCCCCCCGAACAGGGGCTGGTCCGAACCGGCCTCACCCCCCGCTCCGAGGACCTTCCGGCGTGAAATGCGAAACGCCCCGGCCTCGTCGGTGAGCGCCTCCATCGTGTAGGGCGAGGTCCAAACCTCGACCCCGGGCAACGGCGCCCCCCTCTCGTCCACGATCTGCCCCACGAGCACGGTGGGAACCACCTTGACCGGGATCTCCGCCTCCAGCTGGGCAACGGCGTCCGCCGGGATGTCCACGGCAACCGGCTCCCCCCGTTGGAACCGCTCGCTCTTCACGTCGAGATCCACGCGCACCGCCACCGGCATCTTCGGGATGCCCTCGATCCGGAATCGGCCCGTGTCGTCGGTGCGGGCGATGACGAACCGGTCGAGCTTCACAAGCACCTGCCCCAGGGGGATGTTCCTGTCGAGGGTCTCGGCCAAGACGATTCGTCCCTCCAGGGTGGTCCCGGGAAAGGTCGGGTACGCCTCCTTCATCCGCAGGCGGAACACCTCCCGGGCCATCCGGTCGCGGTACTCGCTCTCGGGAAAGAACTCCAAGAACTCGAGGTAGTCGGGAATCCGGTTTGCGCGAACCACCCGAGCCGCGGCCTCCCGCTCCGATTCCCTCGCGAGGCGGGCGCCGGGCCCGGCCGGCACGGCCCCCGAGGGTTGCAGGAGGTAGATCCCGTCTTCGAGGGCGCGCACCACTCGCACCTTCCCCACCCGGCGCAATCCCTTGTCGAACACCACCATGTACTCCCCCTTCTTCGCCCCGGTCGGGATCTCCGCCACCAGGGTGCCTCCCCGGGCGAAGATCACGGTTCCGACGAAAAACTCCTCCGATTCGCGGGAGGGCGTCGGGGCCGCCGGGGCCTTGGCCGCCGGCGAAGGGGCAAGCAGAACCGGTTTTCGCACCTTGATCGCGGCCGGCGACGGGGCGGGGGCCCAAAGGAACAGGAGCCCCAAGGCCAGGGTCAGCGTTCTTGCCGGTACTCCCATGGAGTTCCTCCTCGGTTCGCACGATCCCCAGGGACGAAGCCCGGGGCGGACTAGTAGCACAAATCGTGCCGTGCGGAAAGCGCGTCCCCAAAGGCCCCGTCTCGCCGCCCCCTGCGGCATTTGCCCCAATGGGCGAAATATCGCGTACGCCCCAGGGACCGGGTTTCGAAGGGGCGGGGCACCTCCCGGCCGGCCTTCCTTCGGGCGCCGGGCCCCCGATCCTCCCCGGGGCCGCCTTCCCGGACTTCGGCCGGCGGCCCGAAAACCTTAAACGGCGGCCGTTCCCCGCCGTTGCAGCGGGGACGCCCCCGGTGATACGGTCACACCCCCTCTCGTGCGCGCCGAGGGAGATCTCGACCGACTCTTCGTGGAACTCGCCCCGGGGCGGCGGACACTGCGGCAACCGATGCATCCACATCCCCACCGCTTCGAGATGCCCAACCGGGCCCCGGCCCTTTTGGCCCGGTGCCATGGATCGCGCTTCCCCGCCCGGGGGATGCGGCCCAGGGCACCCCGGTGGCCGGCCCTCGCCGCAATCCTCGCCGTCTTGTGGGTCCTCTGCCCGCCTCCCGCTTCGGCCGAGGAGGGCGTGCGGGTATTGATTCCGAAAGACCGGACCCTCGTGACCGAGGACACGCTCCTCATCCTGGGGACCGCCCCCCGGGGATCGACCGTCGCTTGGACCGCGAGAACCGCCTCGGGGTGGGTGGAGGACGTGGTCCGGGCCGACTGGGGCGACCTGTTCGAGATCTTCGTCCTCCTCGAACCGGGACTCAACGAGTTTCGGATCGGCGGCGAATCGGTCCGGGTGTTTTTCGCCGACGACGGCCGGGAACCTCCCGCCGGGTTTCGCCCCCTGCGCGTGCACGCCGGAGACGTCTCGAACTGCGTCGACTGCCACGACCCGCTGTCGATGGACCTGCGGGAGGGCGGAACCCCCGCGGTGTGCCTTTCGTGCCACGTCGTGGTCGCAACGAACCCGGAGGCCGAAGGCTCCGATCCCCTGGCCCACCCCCATTTCCGAACGGCGGTGGCGCGGTGCGAAAGGTGTCACGAGGCCCACGCCGCACACGATCCGAAACTCCTGAAGGCCCCTGGCCCCGACCTGTGCCGAACCTGCCACCCCGACCGGACCGTGTCCGAGGCAACCCATCCCGCGGTCGCCGAAGGGGGGTGCTCTGCCTGCCACGATTCCCACTACTCGGGCTACCCCAAGGAACTCCACAAACCCCTGCCCGACCAGTGCCACGACTGCCACGACGAGGGGACCGGCGACCGAAAGAGGCTCCATCCCCCGCTCTTCGGCAAACGGTCCTGCGCCACCTGCCACGACCCCCACGGCGACCGGAAGGGCCTGGTCGTCTCGGGGGTGCCCGACCTCTGCCTCGCCTGCCACGGTCCGGTGCTCCAGCACGGGCACAAGGGCGCGCTCGCGGCCTGCACCGACTGCCACGATCCCCACGGCCGAACCGACCGGGGGCTCCTGGCCGCCGATCCGGCGCCGAAGTGCCTGGGGTGCCACGGGGGGATCGACCAGGGGAACACGGTTCACCCGGCCCTGGAGGAGGGCTGCCAGGGCTGCCACGACCCCCACGCCGACGACAACCGGGCGAGGGCCCGCGCCTCCTGCGGCCGATGCCATGACCTCGCGGGGGATGAGGAGCTTTCGGGCCTCCACGGCGGCCTCTCGATTCCGCCGGAGGCCTGCGGGCGTTGCCACCCCCCCCACACGTCGGCGGAGGACCGGCTCGTGAGGGGCCGGCTCCACCCGCCCATGGCCAAGGGCAAATGCACGGTGTGCCACGGCGGGGGCGCCGAGCGGAGCGTCAAGGTGGACGACGCGGCCGCCCGGTGCCGCATGTGCCACTCGTTCGAGAAGGACCTCCGGGACAAGGGGGCGACGCTCCACGCCCCGGTGGCCGAGGGAGACTGCACCGCCTGCCACGACCCCCACCTGTCGGACCGGCCGGCGTTCCTCCGGGGGCCCCAGCCCGAGGTGTGCGGCGCCTGCCACGGGGAGGCAGAGGTCCCGGAGGGGCGCGCCCGCCACCCGGCGGCCGAGACATGCACCGACTGCCACGGCGCCCACGGCGGCACGAAACGGGCGTTTCTGTCCGAGACCCCGCCGCAGCTCTGCCTGGCGTGCCACGACGACCCGGCCGAAGGCCTGGACGAGCCCCATCCCGCCCTGGAAGAAGGGTGCCTCTCGTGCCACGACCCCCACCGGGGGTTCCGGCCCGGGTACACGAAGGGGGACACCCCCTGGGCCGCCTGCCGGGAATGCCACGAGGTGCCCGATCTTACCGGGGGAAAGACCCTCCACACGGCCGCCGAGACCTGCTCCAACTGCCACGATCCCCACGGCCGCGGCGGGCCGCGGTACCTCAAGGCCCAGCCGCCGGGGCTTTGCCTCGGCTGCCACGACGATCCGGCCGAGGGGGTGGAGGAGCCCCATCCCGCCCTCGAGGGCGGGTGCCTCGGGTGCCACAGCCCCCACGAGGGGTTCGGCGGGGCCGCCCTGGTCCAGCCCCAGCGGGAACTGTGCCTCGGGTGCCACGACGACCCCACGGCGGGCCTCCCCAAAGCCCACACCCCGGCCCGGGACCGGTGCGCCGGCTGCCACGATCCCCACGGCGACGCCTCGGCCAAACTCCTTCGAGGCAAGGGGCCGGCGCTGTGCCTGCGGTGCCACGCCGACAAGGGTCCCGCCGCCGGCCTCGCCGTACACCCCCCGGCCGAGGAGGACTGCACCACCTGCCACCGGATGTCCGGCCACGGGGGCGAGGGCCCGGGGTTCCTGGCCCAGACGCCCCCGGACCTGTGCCTCGAGTGCCACGACGACCCCCGGGAGGGAGCCGGGGAGCTTCACCCGGCCCTGGAGGAGGGGTGTCTCGTCTGCCACAGCCCCCACCGGGGCACGAAGCCGGGGTTCCTGACCGGCGCCGAGCCCAACGCCCCCTGCCTCGAGTGCCACGAGGTCCTGACCGGGAAGCCCGTGGTCCACGGGGCCCTGGAGGACGGGTGTTCCACCTGTCACGACCCCCACCGGGCCGACCGGGAGCACCAGCTTCGAACACCTGGGAACGCCCTGTGCCGCACCTGCCACGACCTCTCGGACCACGCCCACACGGTGGACGCGGCCCGGGGGGAGCGGTTCCCGGGCTCCCGCGCCTTCCCCACCGACGGGGCGGAGTACCGCTGCACGGGCTGCCACGCGCCCCACGAGTCGGGGGAGAGGAGCCTGTTCGTTCGGCCCCGGTCCCAACTGTGCCAGGAGTGCCACCAGATCTAGGGGCGTCGGTCTCCGGTCGACGGTCTGCGGTCGGCAAGCCGCCTCGGGCCCTGTCGCCCGTCCCGATTCCGTGGTATGGAAGGGAGCCGAGCACCCGTTTCGTCCCCGACCCCGGACCCGCCCATGCCCGAACGTCTCGCCAGCCGGATCCTTGCCGCCATGCGCTGCGGCGTCATCGCTGTGGACGCCGCCGGGAGGGTGCTCCTCTGGAACCGGCCGGCGGCCGAGATCCTGGGGATCGAGCCCGAGGCGGCCCGGGGCCGGGACTGCCGGGAGGCCCTGGCGGCCTACCCGGCGCTGGCGCACCTGCTCCTTGACGCCCTGGGGCGCGCCACCCTGCCTGACCGGGCGGAGCTCGAGCTGGAGCGGCCCGACGGCACCCGCGAGCTGGTGGGGTTTAGCCTGTCGCGCGTCGAAGACGAGCGGGGGGCCCCCGTGGGCTCGGCGATCTTCTTTAAGGATCTCACCCTGGTGGAGGAGGAACGGGAGCGCGAGGCCCTTCGCAGCCGGCTCGCAAGCCTCGGGGAGGTGGCGGCCCAGCTCGCCCACGAGATCCGAAACCGCCTCGGCGGGATCCGGCTGTTTCTGGGATTGGCCCGGCGCCGGCTCGACCACGACCCGGAGGGGGCGGGGTTCCTGGACCGGGCCGAGGAGGAGCTCCTTGAGGCCAATCACAAGCTGGGGGAGATCCTGGCCTTCGTGCGGCCGGTCCGGCTGGAGCTCGGCCCCGTGGACCTCGCGACCCTGTGCCGGGAGGCCTGGGAAGCGGTGGCGGCCCGGTTCGCGGATGCGGTGCCCCACGTGTCGTGGGAGGTGGGCAAGGACCTCCCCGCCACCCGGGGCGACCGGGACCGGCTCCGGGACGCCGTCGTGAACCTCCTGGCCAACGCGGTCGAGGCCACGGGGCCGGGGGGCAACGTGACCGTTCGGCTCTCCGTGGAGGACGCACCCACCCTCGTGGCCGAGCACGCCCCGGTGCCCGTGCCCGGCCTCAGGGAGTTCGGGGAGCACCCGGCCCGCCGCATCCGGATCGAGATCGAGGACGACGGGCCGGGGATGGAGCCCGAGGTGCTCCGGCGGGTGTTCCACCCGTTTTTCACGACCAAGGAGGGCGGATCGGGACTCGGGATCCCCACCGCCCAGAAGATCCTGGACGCCCACGGGGGAGGGCTCGACATCGTGTCCGCGCCGGGCCAGGGCACCCGCTTCGTGGTGCGGGTGCCGGTTCTGGCCGAGGAGGGGCGAGGTGGCTGAGATCCTGATCGTGGAAGACCACGCCGCGCTCCGGGACGCCCTGGCCATCGCGGCCGGGGCCCGGGGCCACCGGGTCGTCACCGCCGAGCGGGGCGACGCCGCGGTTCGGGTGATCGAAACGCGGCCGTTCGACCTTGTGGTCACGGATTTGCGGCTCCCCGGGGCCGACGGCTTCGCCGTGCTCGAGGCGGTGCGGGAGCACCAACCCCGCACCCCCGTGATCGTGATGACGGCCCACGGCTCCATGGAGGCCGCCGTGCGGGCCCTGCGGCTCGGGGCACTGGATTTCATCGAAAAACCATTTGATATCGATGAGATGGAGGCCCGCATCGAGCGGGCCCTGGTGCAGGGGGACCTGGCCGAGACGGTGCGGGGGCTTCGCGAGCACCTCCTGGAGCCCTACCGGCCCGAGAACATCGTGGGGGAGAGCCCGGGCATCCGGGCGGCCCTGGAACTGGCCCGGAAGGTGGCCCCGGCCAAGACCACGGTGCTCATCACCGGGGAGACCGGAACCGGAAAGGAACTGGTGGCCGGCGCGATCCACGCCATGGGCCCGCGCCGGGAGCGGGAGTTCGTGGCCGTGAACTGCGCCGCCGTGCCCGACACGCTCCTGGAGAGCGAGCTGTTCGGGTACGAGCGCGGCGCCTTCACGGGCGCGGCCCGCCGCCGCGTGGGCCGGTTCGAGCGAGCCCACGGAGGCACCCTGTTCCTCGACGAGATCGGGGACATGAGCCTCGCCACCCAGGCCAAGATCCTCCGGGCCCTGGAGGACGGCCGGATCGAGCGACTGGGCGGCGAGGAGCCCTTCGAGGTGGACGTGCGGATCATCGCCGCCACCCACCGGGATCTGGCCGAGATGGTGAAGCAGGGGAAGTTCCGGGAGGACCTGTTCTACCGGCTCAACGTGGTCACGATCCACCTGCCGCCCCTGCGGGACCGGGGGGACGACGTGGTGCTCCTGGCCCAGCACTTCGCCCGCCAGTTCTGCGCGGACTTCAAGAAACCCCCCGTGGAGTTCGGCGACGACGCCCTCGACGCCCTGCGCAAACATCCCTGGCCCGGCAACGTGCGGGAGCTCCGAAACGCCATCGAGCGGGCCGTGCTCCTCGCGGACGGCCCGGTGATCTCGGCCGAGGATCTGGGGCTTCCGGAAACCGCGGCGCCCGTACCCCGGGAGTGGGACGGGGAGCGGTTCCGGTTCTACTTCCCCCGGGGGGGCGTGCCCCTCGAGGTGGTGGAGAAGGAGGTGCTCCTGGCGGCCCTCAAGCGGGCCCGGTGGGTGCAGAAGGACGCGGCGGCGCTCCTGGGCATCACCAAGCGGGCGATCCACTACAAGATCGAGAAGTTCGGGATCACCCACCCCTCCTGGACCAAAAACCGCCCGCCTCCCGACGAGGACCCGGACTGACCCGGCCGGGGGGTGACACCACGGAACGGAATCGGGTATAGAGGGATCGGTTTCGCGGCGAGCGCGCGCAAAACCGGCGGGCCGGCCCACCGGAACGTCCCAGGAACTGCAGTCTGCGGTCGTCGGTCTTGCGGTCTTCGGTCCGTGGGGCCAGCCCGCGGCGAACCGCCATCACGTTCTTGTTCCTGCGAACCGGCCGCGCCCCGCGGTCCACCGCGGTTTCCATCCGAACGAGGGAATCGACCCATGTGGTTCGCCCGATACCGGAACCTCTCCCACCGCGACCGGGCGCTCCTGGACGGACGCCTGATCACCTACCACTTCTACGTGGGCGGGGTGACCCTGCTCCTCCTCGGTTGGATCGGGATCGCCCAAAAGGAGCCCTACTCGTGGGTGGCCGTGGTGTTCGGGGTGGCGAGCCTCGCCATGGGCGCGGGACTCCACTGGTTCCACCGGCGGATGATCTCGGGCCCGAACCGCGACGCCTACCTGGCCACGATCACGGCGGCCCTGGGCCGGCACCGGTTTCCGCTCCTGCCGAGTCTCCTCGGGGTGCTGGTGGTCTTCAGCGTGGCCGTGACGATCCTCTACCTCGTCTCCGGATGAGGCCGATGCCGGCGAACCCGTTTCTGCTCCAGGGGCCCGACGATTTCGTCCGGCTTGACACCCTGTGCGCGGAACTGCTGCAGGAATTTGCCGCCTGGTTGCGGGAGGAACTGGGGCGCCCGCCCATCGAGGCCGGTGCCCTGGCCCATCATGCTGACCGGTATCTCAGGGATTTCGTGGTGGACTGCAAGGAAACCGGCCCCGCCGACGAGGACCCCACCCTGGTGCGCCAGTACCTGGGCAACTGGTACATCGTGAACACCCTGTACCCGACCCACGAGGAGATGGACGCCATCCGGGAGGCGCTCGCACTCCTCTACCGGTACCTGCACGAACGGGGCATCGTGGGCGAGGCGGCCCGCCGGGCGGCCGAGGCCGCCCTGGCGGACGGGGCGTTCTTCCGCAACCGGCTGGAGGCGTTCTGGGCCCTCACCCCGGAGGGCATCGAACCCTGGCGGGCCCAGGACGACTACCGCCGCCGCCGGCAGGGTTGAGGCGGTCGAGCGCCGCCCCCCGAGCCTTCCAGCCTTCCAGCTTCCCAGCCTTTACGGCAGCTTGATCTTGCTCCCGGGCCGGGGCCCGGGGCCGCCCCGGAGCCCGCCGGTCAGATCGGCCCCCAGGCCCATGCCGGCCTCGGCCGGGGTCACGATGCGAGAGGCCTCCCGAAGCTGAGCCTCCCGCACCTCCCGCACCAACCGCTGCACCGCGTCGTTGATGGCCTGGGGAAACTTGTCGCAGGCCTCCTCCAGCGTGTCGGCCTCGATGGGGGCCTGCACCGGCAGAAGCCCGGCCGGGGTCAGGATCTGGGTTTCGCCCATGAAAAGGGGCTGCCGGTCCGGGTCGTCCGATCCGTCGGCCTTGATGGGAACGAGCCGCCGGATCGTCGCCGCCCGAAGGTCGGTGAACATCTCCTCCCGGAACAGGTTCTGCTTGTTCACCTCGACCTTCACCGCGTTTTCGTTCGCCTGGTTTTCACTCACGTCGGATCTCCTCTCGGAAAGCTGGGAAGCTGGAGGCTGGGAAGCTGGGAGGCGGAGCGTCCCCTCTTGACCTCGCGTTGCAAACGGCCCGTGCCGTCGATTAGCTGACGAACGGGTTTGGTGTTTCCTCCGCCTCTGCGGGCCGGGCGGCTTAGGGACAGCCGGCGCGGCTCACACCCCGTCGGCGTCGGTCACCCGGTTCGTGAGCCGGCCGATCCCCTCGATCTCCACGCTCACGATGTCCCCGGGCTTCAGGAACAGCGGGGGATTCCGGGCGAAGCCCACGCCCGGCGGGGTGCCGGTCAGGATCACGGTGCCCGGCAGAAGCGTCGTGTCCCGGCTCAGGAAGCTCACGATGCGTGCCACCGAAAAGATCATGTCGTCGGTGGTGCCGTCCTGCACGAGCTCGCCGTTCAGGGCCGTGCGGATCCGCAAGCGCTGGGGGTCCGGAATCTCCTGGCGGGTCACGATCGCCGGCCCCAGGGGGCAGAAGGTGTCGAAGGACTTCCCCCGGATCCACTGACCCCCGTTGTGCTTCTGCCACCGCCGGGCCGACACGTCGTTGGCCACGGTGTAGCCCAGCACGAAGTCCAGGGCCCGCTCCTCGGGCACGTCCCGGGCCTTTCGCCCGATCACCACGGCGAGCTCCCCCTCGTAGTCCACCTCGGGTCCCCGGGCGCAGCAGGCCGGGATCCGGATCGGCCGGTCGGGCCCCACCACGGCGGTCGTGGGCTTCATGAAGATCACCGGATCCCCCGGGATGGGGAGCCCCGCCTCCCGGGCGTGGGCCCGGTAGTTCAGCCCCACGCAGTAGATGTTCACGGGCTCGATGGGCGCCAGGAACCGCTGCACGTCGGCCGTGCGAAACGTGGGGCGAAGCCCGGTGAAGGGATCCCCCTCCAGGACCTCCACCACCCCGGGCGGGTCCTCCCTGCCGTATCGCACGTTGCCGGCCGGATCCTCGTAGCGGACGATGCGCATGGGGTCTGCCTCCGTTCGCCGCTGGGAGGCTGGGGCGCCTCTCACCCGTTGCGGGTCAGGCATCCCCGCCCGCGTTCCAGGCCGGGGGCCTCCAACGAAAACGGGCCCTCCCGCGGAGGGCCCAAGGGTATGCGCGAAGGGGGCACCGGGGCAAGCCCGGGGATGCCGCGGGCTCAGGACAGACGGGCCAGGGCCTTGAGCCGTTCCCAGTTCCGGTCCACCTCCTCCTGGATCCGGTCGAGGTCATCCCGGGTCAGGTGCTTGAAGCGCCCCTGGATCCGGTAGTACTCGTCCACCAGGTACCCCACCGGCTCCAGGTTGATCGTGTAGCGCACCCCGTCCTCCACCTCGTACAGCGGGAAGATCCGGGTCTGCACGGCGAGACGGGCGAGTTTGACAGCGATCTCGCTCGGCACCTTCCACCCCGTGGGGCAGGTGGCGTACACGTGCAGGAACTTGGTGCCCTTGACCGAGACGGCCTTCTGGACCTTGCGCACCATGTCCTCGGGGTAGGCGATGGAGGCCGTGGCGGCGTAGGGAATCCGGTGGGCCGCCATGATCTGCATGATGTCCTTCTTGCGGGTGGGTTTGGGCGAGCCCGTCGGGGTGGTGGTGGTCCAGGCCCCTGCGGGAGTGGCCCCCGAGCTCTGGACCCCGGTGTTCATGTAGGCCTCGTTGTCGTAGCACACGTAGAGGATGTTCTCGTTTCGCTCCGCCGCCCCCGAGAGGGCCTGGAGCCCGATGTCGAAGGTGCCTCCGTCCCCGGCCCAGGTGACCACCTGGGTTTCGGTGTCGCCCCGGGCGTCTAGGGCGGCGCGGATGCCGCTCGCCACGGCGCCCCCGGTCTCGAAGGCCGTGTGCAGGATCGGTACCTGCAGCGCCGTGTAGGGGAACGGGCCGGCAATGATCGACCAGCAGCAGGCCGGGATCGAGATCACGGCCTTCTCCCCCAGCCCCTTCAGAAGAAACCGCATGGCGATGGCCGCCCCGCACCCCGGGCAGGCCAGGTGGCCCGAGTACATCCGTTCGTGCACGGGCACTTCGATGGGCATGGCGTTCTCCCTCGGCCGGCGCGCCGGCCGCTCGGTTCGGCGCCGGTCGGCGTCAGAGCTTCAGCCCCTCCCACAGGATCTCCCGGGGCGGCTCGGGCGCCAGGGCCCGCCGGACGATGTTCTCGATGGTCTGGGGCGTGATGTCCCGGCCCCCCAACCCGGCCACGAAGGGGTACACGGCGGGCCGCTCGGCCAGGAACGCGAGGGCCGCCCGGATCTCGGAGGCGAAGATCCCGCCGGAGCCGAACGAGAGGTTCCGGTCGATCACGGCCACCCGGGGGTAGGCCCCGAGCACCCGGCGGATCTCCTCGTGGGGAAACGGCCGGAACAGCTTGAGTTTCACCAGGTCGAACTCGACCCCCTTCTCCCGCAGGGCCGCCTGGGCCACCCGGGCCGTGCCCGTGACCGAGCCGGTGGTCACGAGCGCCAGCGGGGCCCGCTCCCCCTCCCGGCAGGGGATCACCCGCACCGCCCCGTAGGAGCGGCCGAACCGCTCGCCGAACTCGGCGTCGATCTCGGCGTGGGCCGCGAGCGCCCCTTCCATGGCCTCCTGGATCTTGTAGCGGAACTCCATGTAGTACTCGGGGCTCGCGAGCTGGTTGAAGGCGTGGGGGTCGCGGGGGTCGAGGATCTCCTGGGGCTCCCAGGGGGGCAGGAACGCGTCCACGGCCTCCTGGTCGGGCACCTCCACCGGCTCGTAGGTGTGGGAGAGGAAAAACGCATCCATCACCACCATGGCCGGCAGGCTCACCCGCTCGGCCAGCTTGTACGCGATCAGGATGGTGTCGAGCACCTCCTGGACGTCCTCGCAGTACAGCTGCATCCACCCCGTGTCGCGCTGGGACAGGCTGTCGGTCTGGTCGGCCCAGATGTTCCACCCCGGCCCCATGGCCCGGTTCACCTCGGCCATCACGATGGGGAGCCGCGCCCCGGCGGCCCAGTGGAGCATCTCGTGCATGAGCGCGAGCCCGTGGCTCGAACTCGCGGTGAACGACCGGGCCCCGGCCGAGGCCGCCCCGATCACGGCCGCCATGGCCGAGTGCTCGCTTTCGACCCGGATGAACCGGGCGTCCAGCACCCCGTCGGCCACGAGCTCGGCCAGCCGCTCCACGATGTGGGTTTGGGGCGTGATGGGATAGGCGCTGATCACCTGGACCCGGGCCAGCTCCACGGCGTGGCTTACGGCGTGGCTCCCCTCCAACACCCGCCTCATCGGGGCTCCTCCTCCAGGACCATGGCGTTGCGCGGGCACTCCACCACGCACACGCCGCACCCCTTGCAGTAGTCGTAGTTGATCTCCCGGGACCCGGCCCGGAGATCCCGGAGCACCGAGACGTCGGGGCAGAAGAGATAGCAGTTGTCGCACTGGTCGCACTGCCCGCAGTGGAAGCACCGCTCCGACTCCCGCAGGGCCATCGAGGCGGAGATGCGCATCTTCACCTCGTCGAACCCGGTGCGCCGCTCCTCCAGGGTGATGCGGGGCCGCTCCCGCCGCTCCCGGTACTCGAAGTAGATCGTGTTGAGCTCTTCGTATCGCACCACGTGGTCCTGCTGGGCCGTGCGGTCGCCGCCGCGGTACCGGTTGGCCGACACCCCGCCCTTGCGGCCGATCCGGATCTCGGGCCAGATCTCGGCCGGGTCCCGGCCCCGGAGCCGGGCGTCGATGACGAGGGCCGCCTCCTTGCCCGAGGCGATCGCCGTCACGACGGCCTTCCGGTCGTTCACCAGGTCGCCCCCCACGTACACGGGGGGCCGCTCGGCCCACTCGCCCTTGGGCGCGATGCGTTTGAGGTGGAGCCCCTCCACCAGGAGCCCGTCCCCGGCGGTCACCTCGGGGGGCACCCCCTCCGAGGGCCGGGCCCCGATGGCGGTCACCACGGCGGCCACCTCCACCTCCACGTCCGGGTGCCCCGAGGGCACCACCCGGGCCCGGCGCCCCTCTTCCTCCTCGAGGGCCATCATGGTGGTGAGCACCAGCCGGTACCCGCCCCCCTCCAGGGGCTCGATCCGCTTCGGGGCCAGGAGCGTCTGGAACGGGATGCCCTCCTCCCGGGCCTCCTCGATCTCGTCGGGCAAGGCCGGCATGTCCTGGAGCCGGCGGCGGTAGTACACCACCGGCTCGGCCCCCAGCCGAAGGAGCGACCGGGCCACGTCCATGGCCGTGTTTCCGCCCCCGATCACCGCCACCTTGCCCCGGATCTCCGGCCGCTCGCCCCGGCGGATCCCCTCCAGGAGGCCCAGGCCGTCGGTCGCGTGCTCCTCGCCCTCGGCCCCGAGCGGGGCCGGGGTCCAGGCCCCCACGGCCAGGAACACCGCGTCGTACCCGGCGAGGTCGTCCCACCCGAGGTCCCCGCCCAGCTTCCGGCCGCCGTGGAACCGCACCCCGTCGTCCAGGATGAGCCCCACCTCCCAGGCCAGGGCATCCAGCGGCAGGCGGTACTCGGGGATGCCGTAGCGCAGGAGCCCCCCGGGCTCCTCCCGGGCGTCGAACAGATCCACGTCGTGGCCGAACCGTCGCAGGAAGTAGGCGGCCGCTAGCCCCGCCGGCCCGGCCCCCACCACGGCCACCCGCCCGCCGGAGGCCGGCAGGTCCAAGGGCGGCGGAGCGAGCCCCAGCTTCCAGGCGTGGTCGGCCAGGAACCGCTCCAGGGAGTTGACGCTCACCGCCTCGTCGTACTCCCCGCGGTTACAGGCCGTCTCGCAGGGGTGGTAGCACACCCGGCCGCACACCCCCGGCAAGGGATTCTCCTCGCGGATCCGGAGCCACGCCCCTTCGAAATCCCCCTGGCCCAAGAGCATCTGGACCCGGGCGATGTCCTCGGCCGCCGGGCAGGCCTCGGCGCACGGGGCGATCTTGTCCTGGTACCGGGGCCTCAGGAACCGCCAGGAACCCGTGCGGTTCCAGAGCATGGTGTCGGCCGACCGGGACATGGGGGGCAGGTCCCGGGCGGAGCGAAACGTCACAGGGCTCATGGGGCAGCCTCCGCGCCGGCCTCGGGCAGGCACACCGACTCGTAGGCCTCCCGGGCGGCGTCGATGTTGGCTTCCTGGTGGGACGGCACCTCCTCGCGGATCGCCTCGCACACGGCGTCGAGGGACACGATGCCTGTGGCCCGGGCGAACGCGCCGAGGATCGCGGTGTTCACGATGGGATGGGTGCGGGACCCCAGGCGGTGGCGCAGCGCGATCCGGCTCGCGTCCACCGTGGCCACCCGGAACGGGGCGAACTTGGGGAACGCGCCCGGGGGCTTTTCGGTGTTCAGCAAAAGCGCTCCCCCGGGCTTCAGGCCTCGGGTCACGTCCACCACCTCGATCAGGGTGGGATCGAGCACCACCACGTGGTCCGGGGTGTAGACGTTGGTGCGCAGGTGGATCTTCTGGTCATCGACCCGGATGTAGGCCTCCACGGGCGCCCCCCGGCGCTCGACCCCGAAGGCCGGAAACGCCTGCACGTATTTGCCCTCGAGGAAACACGCCGCGGCCAGGATGTTGCTCGCGACCACGGCCCCCTGCCCCCCGCGCCCGTGGAACCGGATCTCGATCACGGCCTACCTCCGCTCGCCCGTGTACACCACCACCAGGGCCCGGGCCTCCTTGTCACCCAGCGCCCGGAAGGCGTGGGATACATCGGACTCGAAGTAGAGGCTGTCGCCGGGCTTCAGGGTCCGGACCTCGTCGGGGGTGCGAAACTCGATCTCGCCCTCGAGCACGTGGATGAACTCCTCCCCGTCGTGGGAGTAGAACACCATGTCCTTCTTCTCCATCGGCGGGAAGGTCACCATCAGGGGCTCCATGTGCTTGCGCGACTTGTGGAGCTCCAGCGACTCGTACACGTACCCCACCTCGCTCGCGTCCTGGTGGGAGCGCCGGGTGAACTGCCGGCGTTCCTGGGCCCGGGTCACGGCGATCTTCTCCTCCTGCTCCTCCTCCTGGAAGAAGTAGGAGATGTTGACGTCGAGCGCCCGGGCGATCTTGAGGAGCGTGGCCACCGGGGGCATGACATGGCCGTTTTCCACCTGGGACAGGAGCGGCTTCGACAGCCCGGTCTTGGCCGAGAGGTCCTGGAGCGTGTACCGCCGGCGCTGGCGCAGCTCCCGGATCTTCTGGCCGATGCCCAGGTCCTCCACCGAAGGGTCGATACGCTTCGCCATGAGGGTCTCCTCCGTCTGACAGATGGCGACAGGCTAGTCCCGGAAAAGTTTGATGTCAAGAAACACGTTTTGATCCCGCAAATCCTTCGCCGCCGACCCTCTTTCCCGTCCCGACGACCGGGGACCGAAAACCGGCGACCGAAGTCCTCCCAGTATACCCTTTGTTTGACTCAAAGAAACCCTTGCCCGACCGGGGCCGGGAGGCGCCCGCCCGCGGGACGCAGGGCTCCCCTGCGGTTTTGCAACCGCAGGGGTTTTGCCGGACCAATCCGGCGTGCTATCTTTCCGGCGCCCCTCCGTGGGGGGCGATCGAACGACCCGAAAACCAAGGAGGAGGTTCCATGGGCGCAAACAAGGGCGAGCAGTATTTCCAGCTGTGGAACGAGTCCGAGGCGCTGGCCACGAAGATGATGCCGATCCTGAGCGATCTCCGGGTGGAGCGCGGCGTGCTGGTCCACGTGTTCGGCCGGTCCATCGCCAAGGTGAGCTCGGTGGAGATCCTCAAGGTCCATCGCCACGCCCGGCTCATCCTGGGCCGGGAGCTCACGGTCCAGGACACCTACCCGGTGCTCCAGGCGATGGCCAAGCTCGACCTCGGCCCCTGCCGGATCGACCTCGGGAAACTCACCGTGCGCTACCAAAGGGAGGGCGGCGACCTCGACGCCTTCGTGGCCCGGGAGCTCGCCCCCGTCACCACGGGCCCGCGGCCCGTGCTCGAACCGCCCCAGGACGTGGTGCTTTACGGGTTCGGCCGGATCGGCCGGCTCCTCGCGCGGATCCTGGTGGACAAGACCGGAAAGGGCGACAAGCTCCGGGTGCGGGCCGCCGTGGTCCGAACGCCCAAGGAACCCGATCTCCACAAGCGGGCCTCGCTCTTCCGGCTCGACTCGGTGCACGGGCCCTTCCACGGCACCACGATGGTGGACGAGGAGGAGAACGCCATCGTGGCGAACGGGAACCTCATTCGCATCCTGTACGCCGACGACCCGGCCTCCATGGACTACACCCAGTACGGCATCGAAAACGCCATCGTGGTGGACAACACCGGCAAGTGGCGGGACCGCAAGGGGTTGGGCCAGCACCTCGAGGCCAAAGGGGTGAAGAGCGTGCTCCTGACGGCCCCCGGCAAGGGCGACATCCCCAACATCGTGTACGGGGTGAACCACCACACCCTCGACCCCAACGAGCGGATCGTGTCGGCCGCCTCCTGCACCACCAACGCCATCGTACCGGTTCTCAAGGTGATCCACGACCGGTTCGGCATCGAGTCCGGCCACGTGGAGACCTGCCACGCCTACACCAACGACCAGAACCTCATCGACAACTTCCACAAGGCGCCCCGCCGGGGCCGGGCCGCGCCGCTCAACATGGTCATCACCTCGACCGGCGCGGCCGAGGCCGCGGCCAAGGCCCTGCCCGAGCTCAAGGGCAAGCTCACCGGGAACGCCGTGCGGGTGCCCGTGCCCGACGTGTCGCTGGCCATCATGAACCTGCGGCTCGAAACCCCCACCACCCGCGACGAGCTCAACGACTATCTGCGACAGATCGCCCTGGACAGCCCGCTCCAGAACCAGATCGATTTCACCACGAGCCCCGACATCGTAAGCTCCGACATCATCGGCTCGCGCCACGCCGGCGTGGTGGACGGCGAGGCCACCATCGTCAACGGCGCCGACGGCCGCAACGTGGTGATCTACGTATGGTACGACAACGAGTTCGGCTACGCCTGCCAGGTGATGCGGCTCCTGCAGCAGATGGCAGGGCTCGATCTGCCGGAGTTGCCGAAGTCGGTGTGAGGGGGGCTAGAAAGCCGGAAGGCTGGAAAGCTGGGAGGCCAAACCCAGCGGGCCGGTCCGCAGTTGCCGGCCCCGGGGGGCGGCCCCACTGCTCCCCCGGGCGCGCTTCATCGGACGGCCGGTCCCCAGGGACCGGCCGTTTTTTGCCCTCGTCAACCCTCCCGAAGCACCCCGGTGATCACGCCGTGGCAGCGGCAGGCCGTGGCCACCAGCGCAGGCCCGAGGTGGGCGCCCAGGGCGTCCCGAAGCGAAAGAAGCTCCTCCGGCCGGTACCCCCCGACCCCCGGGGCGAGTTGGTGGCTGCGGAGCACGAAGGGGCGAAACGGGGGCACGTCGAGTTCGGCGAGCAGGCGAAAGAGATCCTTGGGCCGGGGCTCCCCGGTGACCGTGCAGCGGTCGGCCGGCTCTGGGCAATCGGGGGGGCAGCGCCAGGTGGCGTGGCTTGCGTAGATCTCATCCTCGGCCGCCCGAAAGGGGTTCGGAACGGCCCGTTCCACCTCGGGGGGGATCGGGTGACGCACCAGCCCGGGGCCCAGTTCGGCCAGGCACCAGGCCGCGGCCAGGTGGAACGGCACGGCCGGCACGATCCAGTCGGGGCGCCGCCCCTCGCCCAGGGAACCCCGCAGGAATGCCACCGCGTCGGCCTGCCGGGTGTCCACCCCCAGATCCCGCGCGGCAGCCAGCCCTGCGGGCTCCCGGTCCACCACGAGCACGGCCCGGTTCGCCCCAGCGAGCCTGGTCGCCGCTCGGGTGCCGAACCGACCTCCTCCCAATACCCAGATGTCCAAGACCCTTGCCTCCCGCAATTGGTGGCTGGCTGCCGGGGCAGCGCGTAACCTCTATTTTCCCCTTTGCGTCGGGGGCAGGACAAACCTTATCTGGAGGGGTTTAGAGCGAACCGCACAGGAACCACGACGACCGACTCCACGGGGTGTCCTTCGCGAACGGCCGGGGTGAACCGCCACCCCTGGACGGCCTCCAGAGCGGCCTGGTCGAGCACCCTGTACCCGGAACTCTGATCCACCGAAGCCCCGATCACCTCGCCCCGGGACGACACCCGCACCCTCAGCCGTACCACCCCCTGCCATCCGCGCCTCCGAGCCAGCCGCGGGTACGGGGGCGGCGAGATCGCCGCGTAATCCGGCTGGGCCTCCCTGTCTTCGACACCTGTTCCGGCACCCTTGGTTTCCCCGGCCGTGGTGGGGCCACCCCCGGCCCCGGCGCCTTGCCCTGGTGGAGACAAGGCATCCGCCTCCGTGCCCGCGGGAGCGGGCGAAGCGGCCGACCCGTGCGCGCTGTCCCCGGGCGACCATGGCGAACCCTCGCCGGAAACCGCGCCGGGCGCATCCCCCCGGAGCCGGGGGACCTCCGGCGTCCGGATGGCCCGTACCGTCTCGGCACGAACTCCCTCGATCGCTCTCGGAGCAGGAGCCCCCCCGGGCTCCGGCGGATCGGCTGGCCGGGAAACCGCGACAGGCCGTTGGGGTTCCGGGGCGGGATCTCCCGCGGGAGCCGTGGGCCGGGGCGGAGGCGCTTTGCCCTGCGGCTCCGCGGCCGGCAACGGTTTCGACGGGGGCGGCTCGGGAACGGCCTTTGCCGCGGGCTCGGGCTTCGCAGGGCGTACAGGCGTCTTTGCCCCACGCCGGGCCGGCTCGGGGATGGGCGGGGCCGGAGATCGCCGGTGCAGCACCAGGGACGAGCGCCGGCCCGGGGCCTTGTCGGCGGCCGGCCTCGCCGCCGATGGCGCCCTCCTGACGATCTTCCGGGGCGTGGGCCCGGTGCCTTCCCCAGTCCCCGGGCGGGCCGAGTCGTCGGCACCGCCGCCCGGGGCCGCGTCCAGGAACACGACCCGCACAGGGACCGGCGCCGCCGGAAGCCTGGCCTCGTTTCCGCCCGGCCCGCCCGCCATCCACAAGGAGACACCCAGGGCGTGGATCGCCAAGGAAACCGCGATCCAACGCTCCAGTCCTCTCCCCGAGGTTGGGCTCATGGGGCCACCTCCCGAAGCACGGCCGGACCCCTCACGGGGAGCACGGGCAGCACCCGCGGCCGGCCGGTGATCGGGTCGGGCTCCACCCTCACCGCGACGGAGAACGCCTCCTCGATCTTCTCCGGTCGCAGCACCTCCGACGGGGGGCCCACCGCCAGGGGTTCCCCCCGGGGTGAGAGTAGCAGCAGCCGGTCCGAGATGGCGGCGGCCAGGTCGAAGTCGTGGGTGACGTGCACGATGGTGCGCCCCTCCCGCCGGTGGAGTTCCACCAGGAGTTCGGCGATCCCGAGGCGGTGCTGGATGTCGAGGTGGCTCGTAGCTTCGTCGAGCAAAAGGATCGGGGCGTCCTGGGCAAGTGCCCGGGCCAACGTCACCCGTTGCAGTTCGCCTCCGCTGAGCCGGGTGACCGGCCGCCGGGCCAGATGGCGGGTGTCCGTAAGGTCCAGCGCCCTTTCCGCCCAGGCCCGGTCCTCCCGTCCAGGCCCCCCGAAGCCCCGGTGCCACGTGAACCGGCCCATGCACACGTACTCCCATACCGTGAACGGAAACGGTGCGGCCGTGGCCTGGGGCACCACGGCCATCTGCCGGGCCCTTTCCCGTGGCCGGTATCGGTGCACAGGCCGGCCACGCAGCATCACCCGGCCGGTGTCCGGGACGATCGCCCCCCGCATCAGCCGAAGGAGGGTGGATTTCCCGCACCCGTTGGGACCGAGAACGCCGAGGATCTCCCCGTCTCCCACCTCCAGGGTCACCCCGCGAAGCACCGGGCGGCCCACCTCAAACCCGAACGTGAGGTCCTCGATCCGGATCATCCCTGTCCCTCCCCCCGGCGCAGCAGATACAGAAAGAACGGCGCGCCCACCAGGGCCGTGACCACGCCCACCGGGATCTCGGCCGGGGCGAGCACGGTGCGTGCGGCGGCGTCCGCCGCGAGCAGGAACGCCGCGCCCAGCAGAGCCGATGCGGGCAGGAGCCGCCGGTGCCCCGGGCCCCACACCAGACGCACGGCGTGGGGGACCACGAGCCCCACGAAGCCCACAAGGCCCGCCAGGGCCACGGCCGCGGCGGTGAGCCCCCCGGCCGCTCCGAGCAGCAGCAACCGCGCCCGTCCCACGTCCAGGCCCAGGTCGGCCGCCGTCTCCTCCCCCTGGGTCAGCAGGTCTAGTGCCGGGGCCTGGAGCCACAGGACCAGGAAGGCGCCCCCGGCCCACAGCCCTGCCGCAGGAAGCCATCCGGGCGAGGCTCCCGAGAGGTCCCCGGCCAGCCAGAAGATCGCGGTACGCACGGGGTCGGACGGCGCGGTCCAGAGCAGGAACAGGAGCAGGGCCGAGCAGAAACTGCCCACCATCACGCCCGACAGGATCAGGGTGTGGGGCGAGCCCCGGTGGGCCCGGGCCACCACGTACACGAACCCAAGCGCCCCTGTCGCGCCCAGGAACGCCGCCGCGGGCACGCCCAGGGGCGAGGCCAGGCCCAGGGACAGCGCGGCCACGGCCCCCAGGGCCGCGCCTCCGGACACCCCCAGGATGTACGGGTCGGCCAGTGGGTTGCGCAACAGCCCCTGGAACGCCCCGCCGGCCGCGCCCAGCCCCGCTCCCACCAGGGCGGCCAGGGCCGCCCTGGGCAGCCGCACCCGGAACACGATCGCGGCGTGGATGGGGTCGGCGCGGCCGTTGCCCAGCAGGATGCCGGCGATCTCCCCCCACGGGAGCCGCAGGGGCCCGGCCCACAGGGACAGGCCCAGGCTCGCGAGGACCAGGGCGGGGAGCACCGCCGCCCAGGGCAGTCGCCGTTGCGGGGTCATGGGCCTTCCTCCGGGAACGCGTCCGGGTGGATGGCGCGGGCCAGGGCCCGCAAGCCCCGGGCGAGCCGCGGCCCGGGGCGGTGGATCCAATCGGCCGGGACCTCGACCACCCGACCGGCGGCCACGGCCTTGAGTTCGGGCCACCGGTCGAACAGCCGGCCGGGGGCGGGCTGGCCCGGATGGGGCGACACCACTACCACGTCCGGGTCCTTCGCGAGCAGGGCCTCGGCTCCCCAGGTGGGGTAGCGGGACGGCCCCGGCGGCACCACATTCTGACCGCCCGCCGCCTCGATGAGATCGTGCGCAAGGGTGCCCGGGCCCGCCACCACCAGGGGCTCGACCATGACGCACAGGAGCACGCCGGGCCGGGGAAGATCCCGCACCCGGCTGCGGACCCTGGCCGTGGCGCGCTCCAGGTCGGCCGCGAGCCGATCGCCCGCCCGGGCAGCCCCCACCACCCGGCCGAGCCGCCGGATCATCGCCACGGTGCCGGAGAGGCTCCGGGGATACACCACGTACACCGGGATCCCCAGGCCCGCGAGCCGGTCGATCAGCAGGGGCGGGGTGGCGTCGGCCGACGCCAGCACCAGATCGGGCACCAGGGCCACGATCGCCTCCAGGCTGGGGTCGGCATACCCGCCCACCTTCGGCTTGGTCTGGGCCTGCGGGGGGTAGGTACAAAACCGGGTAACCCCGGCCACCCGGTCCTGCACGCCCAGGGCGTAGAGTACCTCGGTCACGCTGGGCACCAGCGAAACGATCCTCTGGGGCCGGTCCGGTGCCTCGACCCGGCGGCCGAGCGCATCGGTCCACCCGGCCGCGTGGGCGGCGGATGCGCCCAGCGCGAGCGCCAGGGCGAGGACGCGAACTCTCCGGCCAAGGCTCCGGCGGGTCAACGGAAGTCCCTCTCCCGTGCTCTGGCCGCCCCCGCGGGGGGACGGCCGGGGGACGGGGCGATCAGAACACGGCGATGGCGTTGGGCGGCAGGCCCACGTCCACCGGGCTCCCCTCCACCTCCTGGTCGGTGGCGGTGTCATAGACGCGAACGCCCGGGCGGGTGGTGTCCCGGTCGGGCACCAGGAGCCGCCCCCGGCCGTCCAGGGCGAGGTTCGGGATGAAGGCGCCGGGCAAACCCAACGTCCCCTGTTTCTCCCATGCTCCGCCAATCCCAATCCTCTCCACCACGGCCACGTCGTTGGCCCACGACGAGTCGGTGACCACCACGTAGGCCTTGGAGCCGTCCACCACGGCGAGGGCTCCCACGTCGCCCCCCAGGTCCGCCTCGGTCACAAGGAAGCCTTCGGCCGCGTACGTGTTCGGGTCCACCGCCTCCAGACCCCCGTCCTGGGCCCCGTAGCTTCCCGTCTCCGAGACGACGATCTTGCCAAGGGTCTCGTCGTAGACCATGAACTGCGGGTTCGTGCCGGTGAGCACGATCGGGTCTGCCGTACCGGGCGTGGAGGGGTCCACGTCGACGATTTGGTCCGTCGCCGTGTCGATCACCACCAGGTACGAGGCGTCGGTGGGCGCGAACCAGCTGTCGCGGTCCAGCCTTTGGAGGGCCACAAACAGCTTCCCGCCCACGACGGCCATGGCCGAGGCCTCCGGAAGACCGTCGTCGTCGGCAAACCCGCTCAGGTCCACCCGGCCGACCTCCTCGCCGGTGGCCGGGTTCACGATCAGGAGGTGGTCGGCGCCGTACAGGCTCACGAAGGCCTTGGCGTCGCTCGCAAACGCCATGGCGTGGGGGTTCGTGCCGTTGCCGGTGCTGTACTGGGCAACCGGAACGGTCAGATCCGAGGGGTCCAGCACCGTGACGTTGTCGAACCCCATCCGATTGATCACGTAAATCTTTCCGCCGTGACTTGCCACGGCGTTGTCGCTCTCCACGATGCCGTTTCCCTCGAACGCCTGAACTTCCAAGGTGTCCAGATCAATCGTGGCGTACCCCCCGGTGGTGAAGTCGGTGGTGGTCACGAACACCGAGCCGGGCAGGGCCGGGGCCGCGGTGTCCGACCCGCCGGAACTTCCCCCGCAGCCGGCCAGCAGCAGGCAGGCCGCGGCCAGGAACATCGCAGAGCGTTGGATAGTGTGCCACATGGTCTCTCCTCCTTTTTGGGCGGACGGGGTCAGAGCTGGGCTGAGACCGTCACGTAGTAGCTGCGGCCGGGCAACGGGAACCCGAGGGCGTCCGACACCTGCTCGTCGGTGAGATTCTTTGCCTCAAACGTGACGGTCAGGGTGCCAGTGGGTCGCGCCGACAGACCCAGGTTGTGGATGCGGCGGATATCCGCCCTCTCGAAATTGGCCGCGTCCAGGTAGTTGCCGGAGGTCCACGAGAACTCGTGGAACGCTTTCAGCCCGAGGGGTAGGAGCAGTTCGAGCCGGTTGAACAACTCGTGCTCGGGCCGGCCCGGGAGCTGGTTGCCCCGGTAGTAGGGGATATCGCTGGTGTTCTCGGTGTGCTGGAAGGTGTAGTTCCCGCTCACCGCCAGGCGATTGGCCACCTCGAGGCTCCAGGCGGTTTCCACGCCCCACACCCAGGCGCTTGACACGTTGGTGGCCCGCACGGTGCGCTGGGAGGTCTGTTCGAACAGGATCAGGTCGTCGGTGCGGCTCTGGAAATAGGCGGCCTCTAGATGCACCCGGCCGCCGGGCCAAACCGGATCCAGCGAAACCCCCACGTCCCAGTTGACCCCGCGCTCGGGCACCAACTCGGGGTTGCCGATCACGGTGCCCCGATCCCCGAACAGCTCGGTCAAGGTGGGGAACCGGTAGGCCCGGGCCACGTTGGCCCGAACCTTGATCCAGGGGCGGGGTTGGGAGGAGAGCCCCACCCGGTAGGTCCAGTACCCCCGGTCGTCCGGGGAGGGGAGTTCCTTCCAGGAGAACGGCGACCGGCCGCCGAACTCGTGGTCGAGAAAGGTGTAGAGCACCTGGGGCACCAGCACGAGGCGGTCGTCCAGGAGATACACCTCGTCCTCGACCCCGGCCTGGTAGGTGGTGCGCTCCTGGGTGTCGCCCTGGGACGGCTCGGTGAGTTCGTCCCGGGACTCGGCCCGCTCGTTTCGGTAGGCCCCTAGAAAGGACAGCACCTGGGCCTCGCCCCAGTACCAGGTGAGGATCCCCTCCCCGCCCCAGGCCACGGTCTCGTTCACATTGTCCTGACGCCCCACCCCGATCTCGCCCAGCGGGTCCAGGAAGGCGGTGGTCTCGTCGACCCGGTGCAGGAACAGCTCCGCGCCCAGGTTCTCGGAGAGGAAGGCATCCCGCACGGCCCGCACCGACAGCACGTTGCGATAGGTGCGAAGGCGCGCCGTGTCCGATTGGTTTGAGCCGATCCCGGGCACGCCCTCGCGCTTGTCGAAGTAGTCGTCGGAGAGTTCGAGGCGAAGCAGGGGCGAAGGTTCCCAGGAGACCTTGGCCAGCAGGTTTCGCGCGTAGAACGCGTTGTTGCGGCGGGTGGTGGTCTCGTCGTCGTCCGGGTTGGCCCGGGTGCCGTTGTCGTCCAAGAACTCGAAGTCCCCGTCGGACGAGGTGTAGCTGCCCGACGCCAGGAGCCCCACCCGGTCGCCCTTCCACGAAACCACGCCCCGCGCGTCCAGGGTGTCGAACGATCCGTACGTGGCGTCGGCCCGGGCGGTCCAGCCCGGCTTCGCCCTGCGGGTCACCACGTTGATGACGCCCCCGATGGCGGGCGAACGCAGCCGCAGGGGCGAGGTGCCCCGGTACACCTCGATCCGCTCCACGTCGCCCAACGGAAGGTCGCCGAGATTCACCAGACCGGTGCCGGGGCCGGCCAGCGGCACGCCGTCCAGCAGTACGGCCACCTGCTGGCCCGTGGACCCGCGGATCGATGCCGTGGAGAACGCGCCCAGGCCGCCGAACCGGCGGATCGTGAGGCCCACCGACTGCTCCAGGACCTCGGGAACCGAGGTGGCCTTCTCCTGGAAGCGCTCGGCCGGGATCACCGTGACCGCGGCCGTGCGTTCCGGGGTCTGTGGTTGCTCCGGCGGCGGAACCTCGGCAGAGACCACCACCTCCTGGAGCACGGGACTCTCGTCCGCGGGCGCGGGGTGGGAGCAGAATGCCGGCAGCAGGGCCAGCCCCACGACGGCCCGGACGGATCTCCCCACACGTTGTCGATGGGTGCAGCGTTCCATCGGCTCCCCTCGAAACCGAGCCCCCGATCGGGCTACGAAAAAGGCCCGCACACCATGGCCGGCGTGCGGGCTTCCCGTTTTTGAAGCACCACAGAGCCCACCCTCCCGAAAGCCCGGGGAGGTTCACGTGGGTTGCCCGCGCCGGCAGGTCTTCTGGCTCGCGCGTCGTCCTCCGGGCCGCCTTCCCGGCCGTTCGGCCAGTGGCATCGAGGCCCTTCGTCAGCGCTCACAGCGGCGGGTCCGCGGGGGAATTGCACCCCACTTCCCTTTTCAGCCCCCAAGGGGGCACCGGCGGGCAGATTCGCGTTGTTCCGGCCCCGTTGTCCGGGCCGCCGTTCCGAAAAAAGGGACGGGGGAGGGGTGCCCTCCCCCGGACGAAAGGAGCGTTGGATCGGGTTGGGTCACAGGCGGCGCAAGACCCGCTCGATCTCCCGGATGAAGATCGCGTTGATCTCGGGATAGAACCCGAGCCCCTTGTAGTAGCGCTCCCCCCCGAGTTCCACGGTGGGGCAGTCGGCGGTGAACCCGGCCGCCTTCATCTGCTCTTTCCAGGAATCGAACTCGTCGCCCATGATGTCGTTCATGACGTGGTCGCCGGCCACGTACATGAGGGGCACGAACCGGGCCCGTTTCACCCGGTAGGCCTTGGCCGGCTCGAGGCCGTTCTCGGGGCCCAGGATGCCCTCCACGGTGCCGACGAAGGCGTTGGGGAACCGGCGGCGCAGGAGCCGGTCGAGGCCCAGGTAGGCGATGTTCGCCCCCACGTGGGTCTGGGGGCTTCCGTGGGCCGCCAAGACGTTGCAGCCCTCGTCCGGCGGCAGGAACGAGGCCGAAAGGATCTCGAGCACCTCGTGGACCGTCTCCCAGCGCTGGAGAAGGGCTTCGCCGGTCTCGATGTGCAGGTCCGGGAACCGCTCGACGATCCGCAAGACCTCCTCGTACTCCTCGCCGGGAAAGACGTGGAGGGGCTGCACCACGGCCTTGGTGTACCCGGCGGCCTCCAGGTCGGCCAGGGCCTGCTGGAGGCTTTTGAGGCGCTCGGGCCTGCCCTCCTTCGCCCACCGGGCGTTCACCCGTTCCCGGATCACCTCCGACGTGAAGGCCCAGCGCACCTCGTATCCCGGGAGCGCCTCCCGAAGCTGCCGCTCAAACGCGTCGTAGGTGACCTGGGCCTTGGTGCTGGTGCCGAAGGCCGCGATCACGATGGCCGGTTTGTCCTTGAGGGTGCGGGTCATCATCTGGGCCGCCCGGGCCGACTCGGGCAGGGCCCACACGAACGCCAAGAACAGGATGAGGGCGATACGGCTGCGACGGAACATGGGGGCCTCCTTTCGGGCGTTGTTGGAGAAAAGGGGTTGCCTCAACCAAAAATCCTCTCGCACAAACAACCGAGCTCCACGCCTCCCCCGGGCCCCGGCCTCGCCACGCGCAGCGTTACCTGCCCGGCCCCCCGTTCCACGAGGCGCAGCAGGGCGTCTGGCACCGTGGGCCACCCCGGGGCCGAGGCGGCGATCTCGGTCCACTCCGGGTCCAGCCCCAGATCCCCGGGCAGTTCGGCGGGGTCGGCGGCGGCGATGCGGGAGACGTCGGCCAGGTAGAGCACGGTTCCGGTGTTCATCGAGTCCCTCCTTGTGGGAGTTGGCCCCGGAGCGGGGAGGGACGAGACGGCGGTTCCGGCACCACGAAAAAAGCCCGCACGCGCCATGGCGTGCGGGCTTCCCGTTTTCGAAGCGCCGGGTTGCGGTCCCACCCTCCCAAAGGCCCGGGGAGGTTCGCGTGGGTCGCCCGTCTGCCGGCAGGTCTTCTGGCTCGCGCGTCGTCCTCCGGGCCGCCTTCCCAGCCGTTTCGGCCAGTGGCATCAAGGCCCTTCGTCAGCGCTCACAGCGGCGGGTCCGCGGGGGAATCGCACCCCTCTTCCCTTTTCAGCCCCAGGGGGGCACCGGCGGGCGTCATGCTGATTGTGTCCCGGACGATACGACGGCGGCCGCCTGCCTGTCAACCGCCATTTCTGTCCCGTGGAGTCCTCCGCCGGGGCGGTGCGCCTTGACAAACCACCCCCGTCGTCCATGCTGCCGACGTGCCAGGGGTCCGAAGATCCATGGCAACGTCCTAATACTTTCTACTTTCAAGAGTCTTGCCGGCGGCGGGTGGGGAACTGGTTCCGGCCAGGTGCGAGTGCGGCACCCGATCGCCGCGCCTTCGCATGCCGTTGTCGGCTCGGCAGGTCGGCGCGCCGGCAGCGGAAGTTCCGGATCTTCCAAAGCAACCCAATCCTGGTGGGGCGCGGCAACGTGGGGAGCCACACCTGGCTCTCCACCAGCCCCCCAGCCGCTGGTTTCCGTAGCATCACCGGCGATCTGACAACACCCCAGTCGATGCGATTATTTCCTTGTTAGGAATTTTTCTTGACAATTTCCCTTCTCCGTGGCACCCTGCCACCATCACCAATCCTCACCCGGTCCGCGCACGCGGCCGAAAGGAGACCCGTCATGGCATCGATCAAGGGAACGCAGACCGAGAAGAATCTCCTGACCGCTTTCTGCGGGGAATCCCAGGCCCGAAACCGGTACACCTACTTCGCGAGCAAGGCCCGAAAGGAAGGGTTCGTCCAGATCTCGGCGATCTTCCAGGAAACGGCCGACCAGGAGAAGGAGCACGCGAAGCGGCTCTTCAAGTTCCTGGAAGGGGGCGAGGCGGAGGTGCAGGCGTCCTTTCCGGCCGGTGTGATCGGGTCCACCCTGGAGAACCTGCTCGCGGCGGCGGCCGGAGAGAACTACGAGCACACCCAGATGTACCCGGAGTTTGCCCGGGTGGCCCGGGAGGAGGGGTTCGACGAGATCGCGGAGGTGTTCCTGGCCATCGCCGTGGCCGAGAAGCACCACGAGGCCCGGTACCGGGCCCTGGCGGCCAACGTGGAGGCGGGACGCGTGTTCCGGCGGGAGGAACCCGTCGTCTGGAAGTGCCGCAACTGCGGGTATCTCCACGAGGGACCCGAAGCCCCGGAGGAGTGCCCCTCGTGCGCCCACCCCCGGGACCACTTCGAACTCTTCGTGGCGGCCTGGTAGCGGGCGAAGCCGCACCGCGCAGCAGCCCACGGCAGCGAACCCGTGAAAGGGAGGAATCCGTCATGGCACCGAACGAGAAGAAACCGAGGAAGCGGTGGATCACCGATTGGTGGCCAAACCGGCTGAACCTCAAGATCCTCCGCCAGCACTGCCCCAACGCCAACCCCTACGGGCCGGCCTACGACTACGCGAGGGAGTGCGCCGGGCTGGACCTCTCCGCTGTCAAGGAGGACCTCCGGACTCTCATGACCACACCCCAGGAGTGGTGGCCGGCCGATTTCGGGCATTACGGCCCCCTGTTCATCCGGCTCGCCTGGCACAGCGCGGGGTCCTACCGGATTCACGACGGGCGCGGCGGCGCCCGTACCGGGGAGATCCGCTTCGCCCCCCGGATCGACTGGCCCGACAACATCGGCCTCGACAAGGCAATCCGTCTGCTTTGGCCGGTGAAGCAGAAGTACGGACGCAAACTGTCGTGGGCGGATCTGATCGTGCTCGCAGGCAACGTGGCCCTAGAGTCCATGGGCGTGAAGGTGATCGGGTTCGCCCTGGGAAGGGAGGACGTTTGGGAGCCGGACGAGGGGGCGGACTGGGGTCCGGAAGAGGAGATGCTCACGGGGGACAAGAGGTTCAAGGGGGGCGGACTGGAAAAGCCCTTCGCAGCCACGGAGATGGGCCTGATCTACGTGAACCCCGAAGGCCCAGAGGGAAACCCCGATCCTGTGGGATCGGCCAAACAGATCCGGGTTGCGTTCGCCCGGATGGGGATGAACGACGAGGAAACGGTGGCGCTGATCGCTGGCGGCCACGCCTTCGGCAAGTGTCACGGCGCGGCCCCCGACACCCACCTCGGCCCGGATCCCGCTTCGTCCCCCCCAGAGGAGCAGGGCCTGGGGTGGAGGTTCGGCTACAAGACCGGGAAGGGGCCCGACGCGTTCACCTCGGGGTTCGAACTCGCGTGGTCGCCGACGCCCACCCGGTTCGGGATCCAGTATCTCCACTTGCTCTTTCACAACGAGTGGGAGTTGACCGAAAGCCCAGCTGGGAAGAAGCAGTGGGTGGCCAAGGGCGCCAAGCCCATCATCCCCGACGCCCACGACCCGAACAAAAAACACCCGCCCATGATGCTCACGGCCGACCTGGCCCTGCGGTTCGACCCGGACTACGCGAAGATCGCCCGGCGGTTCCTCGAAAACCCCGGGGAGTTCGAGCAGGCCTTCGCCCGGGCGTGGTTCAAGCTCATCCACCGGGATCTGGGCCCCCGTTCCTGCTACCTGGGGCCGGAGGTCCCGGCCGAGGTGTTCGTCTGGCAGGATCCCCTCCCCGACCGGGAGTACGAACTGATCGACGAGGCCGACATCCGGGCGCTCAAGGAGGAGATCCTGGCCTCGGGCCTGAGCGTTCCCCGGCTCGTCTACACCGCCTGGTCCTCGGCCTCCACCTACCGGGACTCGGACCGGCGCGGCGGGGCCAACGGCGCCCGAATCCGGCTCGCCCCCCAGAAGGACTGGCCGGTCAACCATCCGGAAGACCTGGCCGAGGTGCTCGCCGTCTACGAGGAGATCCAGAGGCGGTTCAACGAGCGGCAGACCGGCGGCAAGAGGGTTTCCCTGGCGGACATGGTCGTGCTCGGGGGCTGCGCCGCCTTGGAGGCGGCGGCAAGGAAGGCCGGCCTGGACATTTCCGTGCCCTTCGTGCCGGGGCGGGTGGATGCGACCCAGGAACAGACCGACGTCGCCTTCTACTCCGCCCTGGAGCCCGTGGCCGACGGCTTCCGCAACTACTGGAAGGACGGGGAACCCTTCGACGAGGCCGACGTGCTGAGCACCCCCGAGTATCGCCTGGTGGACAAGGCCCAACTCCTCACGCTCACCGTGCCCGAGATGACCGCTCTTGTGGGCGGGCTGCGGGCCCTCGGGGCCGTGTACGGCTACGGGAAGCACGGGGTGCTCACCGAGACCCCGGGCACGCTCACGAACGAGTTTTTCGTGAACCTGCTGGACATGGGAACCGAGTGGAAGGCGGCCGACGAGCACCGGTACCTGTTCCACGGGTACGACAGGGCCACGGGTGCGAGGAGATGGACGGCCACCCGGGTGGATCTCGTGTTCGGCCACCACGAGGAACTGCGGGCGGTGGCAGAGGCGTACGCGAGCGCTGACGGATTGGAGGAGTTTGTGCGCGACTTCGTGGCCGCGTGGTACAAAGTCATGCACCTCGACCGGTTCGACCTCCCCAAGGACGCCCGGGCTGCGCCCGCCAACCCCTAGGGCCGCGGGGAGCCCGGGCGTTCCCCCGCCCGGGCTCCCCGCTTTTTCCGCGCACGCCCAGGCCACCTCGGGTACCCCTTGCACGGAGGCCCTCCAATGACCGCCCGCACATCGTCTGTCGATCCCGAACTGGAGCGCTTGCGGGAAGCCTTTCAGCGCCACGGGCTCCGTCTGACCCATCAGCGCATCGAGCTCTACCGCGCCGTGGTATCAGACCCGAGCCACCCGACGGTGGAGGCCGTATTTCGGCGCGCCCGAACGAAACTACCGACGGTGTCTCTCGACACCGTCTATCGCGCCCTGTCCCTGTTCGAGAAACTCGGGCTCATCACCCGGGTCGATCCAACAGGGTCTGGGGTGCGCTACGACCCGGATCCCACCCCGCACCACCACCTCGTGTGTCGCCGATGCCAAACCATCCTGGACTTCCGATGGCCGGAGGCGGATGAACTGGAGCCCCCGATTCCGGCATCGACCTGGGGGGTGGTCGAAGGACGCCGGGTCGAGATCTGGGGGCTGTGCAAAGCGTGCGCGGCGGCGGGGCAGGAAAAGGGATGACCCGCCCCCCAGGGCGGCAGCGCAGGGGATCCCGCCGAGGTCCCCCTACCCCACCCGAAAGGCGAAGCGCTCGGCCAGGTCCACGAGCCGGTTGGCGTAGCCCCACTCGTTGTCGTACCAGGCCTGGAGCTTCACGAAATCGCCCCCCACGACCCGGGTCTGGGGGCCGTCCACCACGGCCGAGAAGGGGCTTCCGACGTAGTCTGCCGAGACCAGGGGCTCCTCGGTGTAGGACAGGATGCCCCGGAGCGCCCCTTGGGCCGCCTCCCGGAGCGCGGCGTTCACCTCCCCGGCCGAGGCCGGCCGCTTCAGGGCCACCGTGACGTCGGCCAGGGACACGTCGGGGGTCGGCACCCGCACCGACACCCCGTCGAGCCGGTCGGCGAGCTCGGGGAGCACAAGGCCCACCGCCCGGGCCGCGCCGGTGGTCGTGGGCACGATCGAGACCCCGGCGGTGCGCGCCCGCCGCAGATCCGGATGGGGGGTGTCCAGGAGCCGCTGGTCGTTGGTGTAGCTGTGCACCGTGGTCACGAGGCCCCGGCGCACCCCGAAGGCCCCGTGGAGCACCTTCAGGATCGGCGCCAGGCAGTTCGTGGTGCACGAGGCGTTGCTCACCACCCGGTGTTGGCCCGGATCCAGGAGGTGGTCGTTCACCCCCAGCACCACCGTGAGGTCTGCGCCCTCGGCCGGGGCCGACACCACGACCCACCGGGCACCGGCCCCCAGGTGCCGTTCGGCGGCGGCCCTCCGGGTGTTCTGGCCGGTGCACTCCAGGACCACATCGATCCCGAGCTCGGCCCAGGGGCACGCCCCGGGGTCCTCCGCCCGCACGAAGGGCACCTGCCGGCCGTCCACCCGGAGCACCCCGGGTTCCGCCGCCACCTCGCCCCCGAACCGGCCGTGGACCGAGTCGTACCGGAGCAGATGCGCGAGCGCGGCCGGGTCGGCCCGGTCGGACACGGCCGCGACCTCGACCCCGGGCCGGCCCCAGGCCACCCGGAAGGCGCTCCGGCCGATCCGGCCAAACCCGTGGATGGCGATGCGAACGGGCATCCGAACTCCTCCCACCGAAACGCCACCGCCCCGGCAGGGACCGGGGCGGGCGGACGAGGGCGGCGGGGCGCGCCCCAGCCGGGGGGCGCCGGCGCCTCAGATGTAGTACATGAACCGAGCGTCGAGCTGGCGTTCGATCCCCAACTCCTCGGCCCGCTGGCAAAGGTCCTGGATCGTGGTGTTGCGAAAGATGTCGGCGATCTTGTCCCCGATCTCCTTCCACATGGGGCTCGCCACGCACACGTCCTTGCGGTCGCAGGTGGGGGCGTCGCAGTCGGCCTCGTCGATGTCGCTCACGCAGAACACGAGTTCGATCGGCCCCTCGGTGCAGGTGACGATGTCGTAGAGGGTGATCTCGCTGGGCTTCTTGAGCAGAAAGTACCCGCCCCGGGGCCCCCGTTTACTGCCCAGGATCCCGGCCTTCTTGAGCTTCTGGAAGATCTGCTCCAGGTACCGGGGGCTGATCTGCTGGCGTTCCGAGATGTCCTTGATCTGGGCCGGAAGCCCTCCGGCGTGGTAGGCGATGTCGAAGATCGCCCGCACCCCGTACCTGCTCTTGGTCGTAAGTTTCATGGCGTCTCCCTCTCGGGTTCCCGATTGACGCGCGCGAAAATAGCAGCCCGCCCGAAAGGGGTCAAGGGGCCGGGGTTTCGGGCCGGCGCACCCGGATGTGCAGCTCCCGCAGCTGGGCCGGGTCCACCTCGGCCGGCGCCTCGGTCAGCAGGCAGGTGCCCCGCTGGGTTTTGGGGAACGCGATCACGTCCCGGATGCTCGGGGTGCCGCACAGGAACATCAGGATCCGGTCGAACCCGAACGCGATGCCGCCATGGGGCGGCGCCCCGAACGAGAGGGCGTCCAGGAGAAACCCGAACTTCTCCCGGGCCTCCTCGGGGCCGATGCCCAGGGCGTCGAACACCTTCTCCTGGGTCTCCGCGTCGTGGATCCGGATCGAGCCCCCCCCGATCTCGACGCCGTTGAGCACCAGGTCGTAGGCCTGGGCCCGGACCTCCAGGGGCCGGTCGCCGAGCTTCTCCACGTCCTCGGGCACCGGGCTCGTGAACGGGTGATGGAGCGCCACGTAGCGCTTCTCGTCGGGGTCCCATTCGAGGAGCGGGAAGTCCGTGACCCAGCAAAACGCCCACCGCCCCTCGGGGATGAGCCCCAAGCGCTCGGCCAGATGCACCCGGAGCTTCGAGAGCGCGAGGTTCGCGACCTTCTCGGTGTCGGCCACGAAGAACAAGATGTCGCCGGGCTCCGGCTCCGCCGCCGCCCGGATGCCTTCGCGGGCGTTGTCGCCCAGGAACTTCGCGATGGGCGACTGCCAGGTGCCGTCGGGTTGCACGCGGATCCAGGCGAGTCCCTTGGCCCCGAACGGGGCCACGAACCCGGCCAGGTCGTCGATCTCCTTGCGGGAAAGCGCCTCGCCGGCGCCCTTGGCGTTCAGCACCTTGACCACACCGCCCTTGGCCACGGCCTGGGCAAACACCTTGAACTCGCACCCCGCCACCGAGGCGCTCACGTCGGCGAGCTCCAGGCCGTACCGCAGGTCAGGGGCGTCGGTGCCGTACCGCGCCAGGGCCTCGGCGTAGGGCATGCGGGGGAACGGCCGCGGCAGGTCCACGCCGAGGGTGTCCTTCCACAGCCGGCAGACCATCGCCTCCATCAGATCCAGCACATCCTCGGCCCCCACGAAGCTCATCTCGAGGTCGATCTGGGTGAACTCGGGCTGGCGGTCGGCCCGGAGATCCTCGTCGCGAAAGCATTTGACGATCTGGAAGTAGCGCTCCACCCCGGCCACCATGAGCATCTGCTTGAAGAGCTGGGGGCTCTGGGGCAGGGCGTAGAACTTGCCCGGGGCGAGCCGGCTCGGCACCAGGAAGTCCCGGGCCCCCTCCGGGGTCGACCGGGTCAGGACCGGGGTTTCCACCTCCCAGAACCCGTGCTCGTCCAGGAACCGCCGCACGCTGGCGGCGGCCCGGTGCCGCAGGGCCAGGTTCTTCTGGAGGGCCGGCCGCCGGAGATCGAAGTAGCGGTACTTGAGCCGCAGGTCCTCCCCCACCTCGGCCTCCTCGTCCACCGGGAACACCGGGGTCTGGGACCGGTTCAGGATCTTGAGTTCCTGAACCTTCACCTCCACCTGCCCCGTGGGGAGATCCGGATTCTCGGTGCCCTCGGGCCGGGGCGCCACCTCGCCCCGCACCGCGATCACGTACTCGCTGCGCAGGCGGTGCGCCTGCTCGTGGGCCCCGGGGGACACGTCGGGGTAGAACACCGCCTGCACGAGCCCCGAGCGGTCCCGCAGGTCCACAAAAATCAGGCCGCCGTGGTCCCGGCGGCGATGCACCCAACCCATCAGGGTCACGGTCTGGCCGACGTGCTCCGGCCGGATCTCGCCGCACGGGTGGGTGCGGCGCCAGGTTCCCATCGGTTCGATCACGCTCGTCCGCTCCGTTCGGGATTCGTTGGAAATCAGGGAGAAAAGCCCCCGGCTACCCCGCCCGCATCAGCTTGTAGCTTTCCTCGCTGCCGTGGGGGTCGTGGCAGGAGAGGCATTTCCCCCCGGCCCGGGTGTGCTGGGTGCCCGTGCCCCGCTCGTGGCACAAGAGGCACAGCCGCGCCGGCTTCGTCTTGAACTTATACTTCCCGGCCTTGGACGCCGTGCACGGCTGGCCCACCGGCACGTGGCACGACACGCAGCCGTCGACCCCGGCCTGTTCGGCCGCCACGGGGCCGTGGAGGAACTGGGGCTTCATGATCTCGGCGTGGCACCCGCCGTCGATGCAGGTGCCGGCCGCGGTGATCCCGGCCGCGCCGAGGCCCAGGGCCACGGCGGCCAAAGCGATCAGGGCGTCCTTCGGGATGCGGGTCATGGCTCCTCTCCTTGGGGAGTCGTCGTCGCGCGATCGGCGAGGTACGCCTCCAGGGCGGCCGCCTCCACCGGTTCCTGCTCGCCCGTGGCCAGATCCTTCACGGTCACCGTGCCGGCCGCGAGCTCGTCCTCGGCCAGGATCAGGGCCACCCGGGCCCCGCTCCGGTCGGCCGCCCGCATCTGGGCCTTGAAGCTCCGGGGGGCGAGATCGATCTCGGTACCCAGGCCCCGGGCGGCCAGGCTCCGCCGAAGCGCCAGGGCCCGGTCGGCCGCCTCCGGCCCCCGCACCACCCAGTACCCCACCGGCCGGGTGACCGGCACCCTGCTCGGGTCAAGGAGAAGGGCGAGCCGCTCCATCCCGGCGGCAAACCCCAAGGCCGGCACCGGCGGGCCGCCCAGGGCTTCCGACAGCCCGTCGTACCGGCCGCCGGCCGCCACGGCGTTCTGGGCGCCCAGGCCTTCGGCCAGGAGCTCAAAAGTCGTGCGGTTGTAGTAGTCGAGGCCCCGGACCATGCGGGGGTTCACGGCAAAGGGGATTCCGCCCCGTTCCAGGATCTCCCGGACCCGCCCGAAATGGGCCGCGCAGTCGGGGCACACGGCGTCGGGGATGAGCGGGGCCTCGGCGGTGCGTTCGCGGCACCGCTCCCGCTTGCAGTCCAAAACCCGAAGGGGATTCGTGTCGACCCGGCGCTGGCAGTCGGGGCAGAGCTCGTCCCGAAGGCCCCGGAGGTGCTCCCGCAGCCTCTCCACGTACGCCCGGCGGTCGATCGGGCACCCCAGGGTGTTCACCTCCAGCCGGAGCCGCTCGGTCAGGCCGAAGGCGCCAAACAGGTCCCAGAGCACGGCCAGCACCTCGGCGTCGGCCTCGGGCTCGGCCCAGCCGAAGCATTCGACCCCGATCTGGTGGAACTGCCGGAGCCGCCCCTTCTGGGGTCGTTCCCGCCGGAACATGGGGCCCATGTAGTACCACCGGGCCCGGGGGGCCGAGCGGTGCAGCCCGTTTTCCAGGTACGCCCGCACGGCCGAGGCGGTGCCCTCGGGCCGCAGCGTCACCGAGTTTCCGCCGGTGTCGACGAAGGTGTACATCTCCTTCTCGACGATATCGGTCGCCTCGCCGATCGACCGGCGAAAGAGCGCCGTGTCCTCGAGGAGGGGGAGCCGCACCTCCCGGTACCCGAACGCCTCGAGCACCCGCCGGGCCACGGCCTCCATGTGCTGCCACAGGGGGGCCTCGTCCGGGAGCACATCCCGGAATCCCTTGAGCTTCTTGATCTCCATGTGGGGAATGTCCGTCAGAGGAGACGGGCCTCGTACACGGCGTCGCGCGAGGCCTCCTTGTTTCGGTACATGGCCCGATCGGCCTTGTCCACGAGTTCCTCCCGGGAGCCGGCGTCGTCGGGGTAGGTGGCCACCCCCACCGAGGCCGTGAGCCGGATGTCGCGGCCCTCCCGTCCCAGGAACCGGTGGTTGCGCACGGCCTGGCGGACCCGCTCGGCCACCTCCACTGCGGCCTGGGTGTCTGTGCCCGGGAGCACCACCACGAACTCGTCGCCCCCGTACCGGACCAGGACGTCGTTCTCGCGCACGTTGGCCTGGAGGAGCCGGCTCACCTCGATGAGCACCTTGCCTCCGGTCAGGTGGCCGTGGACGTCGTTGATCTCCTTGAACCGGTCGAGGTCCAGGAAGAGCAGGCTAAACGGGGTGCCCGAACGCTCCGTCTCCCGGATCGCCTCGTCGATCGCCCGTTCCAGGTACCGGGCGTTGTAGAGGTCGGTCAGGGGGTCCACGAAGGCCAGCTTCCGGGCCTCCTGGAACCGCTCGGCCGCTTCCAGCGCGAGTTCCATCTGCTGGACCAGGAAGTGGGCGTTGGCCGCATCGTCCGGGGTAAACCGCTCGCCCCGGCCCGACCGGCCGAGAACGACCACGCCATCGAACCCGGCCCGGGGACGCAGGGGAAGGAACAGGAGCTCCCGCACCTCGGGCGCCCGGGACCGGTCCGCCAGGATCCGAAGGAGCCGGGCCCGCCCCAGGATCCGCGGCACCTCGAGCCCGCGCAGATACCGCTCCGCCTTCATCACCAGGGCGTCCCGCAGGGCCTCGGCCTCGTCGGCGTCGAGCCCGTGACGACCCGCCACCGCTAGCGGCCCGGCCGGGTCGGTGGGCCGCAGGACGAGCCCCAGATCGCTGCGGGTCGCACCGGACAGGGCCTCCAGCCCCAGGGCGGTCACCCGATCCGGATCGTCCAGCCCCTGAAACGCCCGGGCGAGTTCGTAGAGCTCCAGCTGGCGCTTGAGCCGGGAGTGCTCCCGCACCAACTGGCGCTGCTCCAGGGTGGCGCGCACCACGGCCGCCAGTTCCTCGGCGGCGAAGGGCTTTCGCAGGTAGTCGGCGGCCCCGTGCTTCAAAGCCCGCACGGCGGTGTCGATCGACGCGTACCCGGTCATGATGACGACGTCCACCGCGGGGTGGCGGGCCTTGATCTCCTGGAGCAGCTCGAGCCCGGTCATCTCGGGCATGTAGATGTCGGCGAGAACCAGGTCCACGAGCTCTTGGCCCAGCGCCGACAGGGCCTCCCCCCCCGAGGACGCCGTGCGCACGCGCAGCCCTTCCTGCCGAAGCACGTCGGAGCAAAAGGAGCGGAAGAACACATCGTCGTCGACGACGAGAACGGCGGCAGGGGTCATGGCGTCCCAGGAACCGAGGGATGGGGAAAGCTAACAGAACCCCCCAGGACTGTCAACGAAACGGGCCGGCCCGCACCCGTCCCCCGGGCCCCAGGGCCACGTGGACGCAGCCGGCCTGGTGGGTCCCCAGGACCCGGGCCCCGAGGCGGGTCGCCCCCTCGACGAACGCGGCCGCCGGCAGGCCCCGCCGGCCGGCGGCCGAGACCACGACCCACGCCGGGCTTACGGCCCGGAAGAACCCAGGATGCCACGCGTCGGCCGCGCCGTGGTGGGGCGCGACGAGGACCGCCGCCCCGAGCTCCGGTACCGCGGCCAGGGCCGCGGCCTGGCCCGGGGCCTCGAGATCCCCGGGGAGAAGGAGGGCCCCGCCGTGGGCCTCGATCCGCAGGAGGAGACTGCGGTCGTTCTCCGACGGCCCCGGCCCCTCCCAGGCCGTGAGGCGCGCCGGGCCGGGAAGGTCCAGGTCCGCCGCCCCCACCCAGCGCACCGCCGCCCCCACCTCCCGGGCGGCCTCCAGGAGGTCCCGGTACCGGCCGTCGCCCCGGAACCCGGCCGGGAGCCACACCTCCCCCGGCCGGCCCCACCGCACGAGGGCGGGAAGCCCCAGGAGGTGATCGGGATGGGGGTGGGTGGACACGGCGACCCGAAGCCCCCGGCACCCCAGGGCCTCCAAGGCCGGGACCACCACCTCGGCCCCCGGGTCGAACGTGCTTCCGGGGAATCCGCCGGCGTCCACGGCGATCCATCCGGCCTCCGGGACCCGCAGGGCCAGCGCTTGTCCCTGGCCCACGTCGAACACCCAGAGGTGCACCCGGGGATCCAGGGATTCCCGCATCCGGGGCCCCAGGGCGGCCGCGGCGCAAAGCATCGCCCCCGCGGCGGCCCACCGCCAGGCCTCGGGCCGCCGCCAGAGCCAGAGGCCGAGGCCCAGCCCGGCCGCGGCGAGCCCGGCAAACCCCAGGGGCGAGGCGAGAAAGGGAGCCCGCACCATGCCCGCCCAGTCCTCGAGGGTCCCGAGCCCGGCCACCCACCCGTTGAGCGCGCCCCCCGCGAGCTCCCACAGGAAGGCCGACGCCCGGGGAACCAGGGGGTGCATCCCGACCCCCAGGAGCCCCAGGGGAAGGCACCCCCACCCCACCAGCGGAACCGAGACCAGGTTCGTGACCACCCCGGCCACGGGGGCGGCCCCGAAGTGGAGGAGCGACACGGGAAGGGTCGCCAGGGTGGCCCCCGCCGAGGCGAACGCCACCCGGGCCGCGGCACGACCCAGGATCGGGCCCCAGCGGCGGAGCCCCGGGGGCGGGTACCGGGCGGCCACCGGGTCCGGCCGGGCCGGCAGGAGGCGGGCCTCGAGCCCGGGCGCGAGCCAGAAGAGCCCGGCCAGCGCCGAAAGCGAGAGGTGCAGGCCCGGGTCCCCAAGCACGGCCGGGTTCGCCACCCCCACCAGGAGCGCCGCGGCCCCGAGGCCGGGCAACAGGGCGCGGGGCCGGGCCGCGGCGCCGGCGAGCAGCACGAGCCCCACCATGACGAGCGCCCGCAGGGTGCTCACCTGCCACCCGGAAAGCGCCGCGTACCCGAGCAACACGGGGAGGCAGGCCGCCCGGGCCCACGGGTCCACGGGCCGGGCCAGGAAGAAGGTCGGGGCGCCCCGGAGCAGCGCGGCCCGCGCGACCGGGATGACGAGGAGGGCGAGAATCCCCAGGTGGAGCCCCGACACGGCCACCAGGTGCGACACCCCGGCCCGACGAAGCCGTTCGGCCAGTTCCCGGCCCACCCCCGAGCGATCCCCCAGGGTCATGGCCCGCAGCACGGCGCCCCCGGGACCGGGGGCCGCCCGCTCCATGGCGGCCGCGACGGCCTGCCGCCAGGCCTGCCATCCCGGGGGCGGGGGCCGGAAGGTCACCTCCCCGGGCCACCGGGTACCGGCCCGGGCGCCGATCCCCTTCCGGCGGAGATAGGCCGCATACCCCTCGGACCCGGGGTTCCGAAACGCCACCGGCCGGCGCAGCTCCCCCCGGAACCAGCAGGCGCCTCCCCGGGCCGGCCGGGGTTCGGGCCAGCCCTCCACGGAGAGCCGCACCCGCCCCCGGGCCGGCCGCCAGGGTCCGATGGGGGCCGGGGCCCAGCCGGTGAGCTCCACCACAGCCGACCAGCCCGCGTCGGTCGGCCGCGGGTCCTCCACAACGAGGCCCCGGAACCTCCCGGCCGCTCCCAGGGGCGGTTCCAGGGGCGGGGGCCGGCCCGAGGCGACCGCGGCCGCCCCCGCCAGGGCCAGGAGGCCGGCCAGGGCAGCGACCCGGAGGGCCGGCGAAGGGGCGAGCCGCCACGCGGTCCAGGAGACCGCGGCGAACGCGGCGAGGGCGGGAACGGGATGGGACGAAATCCAAAGGCCCGAGGCGAGGCCGAGGAGGGGGAGGAAGGGGAGGATTCGGGGACCGAGGGCGATCACGGAAAGCCCCCGCGCAGGCCCCTTTCCTACTTCAGGGGTTTGGGGGGCCGGAAGAAGGCCCGGGGGATCATCGCCTTCTCCCGTTGGCGAAGCACCCGCTCCAACTCGGCGCGCAGGTCCTCACGGACGAACCGGACCACCTCGTCCAGGTGCTCCTGGAGTTCCTCGATGGTACGGCGCATCTCGAGGATGACCTGGACCCCGGCCAGGTTCACCCCGAGGTCGTTGCGCAGGCGCTGGATCCGGCGGACCGTCTCGATGGTGTCCTCGTCGTAGAGGTACGCCCGCCCCTCCCGGGCCGCGGGCTCGATCAGCCCGGCCTCCCGGTACACCCGCAGGGTCGACGAACTGACCCCGGTCGCCTCCACGATCTCCCGGACTCGGATCAACCGAACCGCTTTGTCCATCACTCCCTCCCCAGTCTTCGCTGGAACTTCCGCTGGAACGCTGGGAGGCTGGGACGCGAACCTCTTTGAGGATTCCGGCGTCGTCGCCCATCCTCCCTTGTGGTAGCGGCCGCCGTACCGGAGGACAGAATTCAGAGGTCAGATGTCAGGGCATCCCTGCCCTCCGTCGTCCGTCCGCTGACTCCTGGCGCGGCCAGCCCCCTAGAGCTTCCCGCGCAGCCCCTCGAGCACCTTTCGGACCTCGGGATCGAGCCGCCGGGGGATCTTGACCCGGACCTCCGCGTAGAGGTCGCCCTTCCCCGGCACCCCCTTCCCCCGGATCCGGAACCGCTGGCCGTTCTGGGTGCCGGCCGGCACCTTCATCCGCACGGGGCCGTCCAGCGTGGGCACCTCCACCGTGCCCCCGAGCAGGGCGTCCAGGAGGTCCACGTCCACCGTGGTCACGAGGTCGTTCCCCTCCCGCCGGAACCGCGGGTCCGGGGCCACGTGGACCCGGATGTAGAGGTCGCCCGGGGGCCCCCCGGCCGCTCCGGCCTCCCCCTTGCCGGCCACCCGTACCCGGGACCCCTCGGTCACTCCCGCCGGAATCCGCACCCGGATCCGTTCGGCTTTGGGCACGGTGCCTTGGCCGGCGCACCGCTCGCAGGCCGGACCGGGCGTCCGGCCGGTGCCCCGGCAGGTGGGGCAGGTCTGTTGCACCGAGATCACCCCCCGGGACGAACGCACGACCCCGCGGCCGCCGCACCGGGGGCAGGTTCCGCCACCCGCGCCGGGTTTGTACCCGCTCCCGCCGCAGGCGTCGCAGGGGGCGTTGCGGCGAAACGAGATCTCCTTCTCCGTGCCCTTCACGGCTTCGGTCAGGGACACGGTCATCTCGTACTCGAGATCGGCCCCCTTTCGCGGCCCGGACGGGCGAAACCCGGCCGTCTCCCCGAACAGGTCGGAAAAGAGGTCCGAGAAGTCGAACCCACCGAACCCTCCCGAGCGAAACTCCTCCCACTGGGGCCCGGCGCCCGCGCCGGCCCCCTGGCCGAAGGCCGCGTGGCCCATAGCGTCGTACTGGGCCCGCTTCTCGGGATCGGAGAGCACCTCGTAGGCCTCGGAGATCTCCTTGAACCGCTCCTCGGCCTCCTTGTTCCCCGGGTTCACGTCGGGGTGGTATTTGCGGGCGAGCTTCCGGTAGGCCTTCTTGATCTCCTCGGTCGAGGCGTTTCGCCCCACGCCGAGAACCTCGTAGTAGTCCCGTTTCGTGGCCATCGAATCCGACCCCTCCTGACGTCGTGGTCCCCCCCGCTCGGCGGCGAAACGTAGGCACCGCCCGCGGGGCTGTCAACGGCCCGGCGGCTACGGCGACCCCGCCTCGGCCACCCCGGCCTCCCGGAGCACGGCTTCGAGTTCCTCGGCCGTCCAGAAGCCCACCTGGTTGAACCGCACCTGTCCCTTCGGGTCCACGATCACGAGCACCGGGACGCATTTCACCCCGTACTTCTTCGCGAGCTCCGGCTCCTTGTCCGCGTCGTGGACCCGGCGCACGATGTGGGGGTGCCGCGCCAGCACCTCCGCCAAGATCGGCTCCAGCTGGTCGCAGGCCGGGCAGGTTTCCGACACGAACTCCCCCAGCACCGGCCGGCCCGTCTCCTTGGCCGTCCGGACCAGGGGATCGGGCTCGGCCGCCGCCGCGACCCCGGTCCACGCCACCAACGCCACGACCACCCACCACCGTTTCATGGCCGTTCCTCCCGGATCCCTTGCCCAAGGGGGCGTTTCGGCCCGCGCGAATTGACAGTCCCCTGGCCCCGGGGTAGCATGCGCGGACCTTCCGGCCCGCTTTCCCGACCGCCCATGGACCGCCTTCGTTCCCTCGCTCCGATCCTGCTCGTGCTCCTGTGCCTCGCCGGCCCCCGAACCCCGGCGCGCGGCGAGGATAGCACCTCGGGCGCCGGGGTCCAACGGCCGGGGCCGCGGCTCGTGCTCGATCCGGGCCACGGCGGCGCCGAAGGGGGGGCACGGGCTGAGGCCGGGCCCGAGGACGCCGCGGCCCTGGAGCTGGCGAAGGCCCTCGCGACCCGCCTCGAGGCCCTGGGCCTTGTGGTGTTCCTGACCCGGGAGGCGGACCAGGACCTGCCGGAACCACTGCGGGCCGCGTTTGCCAACTACCGGGAGGCCGACCTCTACCTCTCGGTCCACTTCTCCGGCGAACCCCGCACCCACGCCCGGGGGTTCGAGGTGTTTGTTCCCCCGCCGCCCCCGGCGGGGGTGGACCCCCAGCTCTGGGAGGCCGGGCAGGCCGGCGTCTGGGAGCGGAGCCGGCGGTGGGCCGAGGCCCTGCGCCGGCGTCTGGGGGAGGCGGCGCCCAGCTTCGACCGGGGCATCGGCACGCTGCCCCACCCGGCGCTCGAGGCCGTGACCTGCCCGGCGGCCCTGGTGGAATTCGGATCCCTCGCCTGGCCCGAGGACACGGCCTGGTGGCGCCGGCCCGAGGGGGCCGAGGCCTTGGCTCGCGCCGTGGCCCGGGCCGTGGAAGATGTGCTGGGACCGGGGGAGCCCGGTTCGGAAACCCCTACGACGGAATAGAGGAAGGATTCATGCGCCATGACGGAAGGGCGGCCGACGAGCTTCGGCCGGTTCGGATCGAGCGGGGGGTGCTGCGCTACGCCGAGGGGAGCGCGCTGATCGAGGTGGGCCACACCCGGGTGCTCTGCGCCGCGAGCGTCGAGGACGGGGTGCCGGCGTTCCTGAAGGGCACGGGCCGGGGGTGGGTCACGGCCGAGTACGGCATGCTGCCCCGGGCCACCGAGACCCGCACCCCCCGCGAGGCGAGCCGGGGCCGGCAGGGGGGCCGCACCCTGGAGATCCAGCGATTGATCGGCCGGTCGCTCCGGGCCGTGACCGATCTCGACTCCATGGGCGAACGCACGGTCTGGATCGACTGCGACGTGCTCCAGGCCGACGGGGGCACCCGCACGGCCTCGATCACCGGGGCCTACGTGGCCCTGGCCGACGCGCTCCAGACCCTGGTGGAGCGAAACGTGGTGAGCCGGCCGCCCCTGACCGACGCGGTGGCCGCCGTGAGCGTGGGGCTGGTGGGCGGCCGGGCCCTCCTGGATCTCGATTACCGGGAGGACTCCTCGGCCGACCTCGACATGAACCTGGTCATGACCGGCCGGGGGGAGTTCGTGGAGGTCCAGGCCACCGGGGAGGAACGGCCGTTCTCCCGGGAGCGGCTGATGGAGCTCCTGGACCTCGGCTGGAAGGGGATCGAGCGGCTCCTGGAGATCCAGCGCGAGGCCCTGGAGGCCGGCCGGTGAGGCTCCTGGTCGCCACGGGGAACGCCGGGAAGCTCCGGGAGTTCCGGCAGATGCTCGAGCCCCTGGGGTTCGAGGTCCTGGGCCTCGCTGACCTCCCGGAGCGTCTCCACCTCCCGGAGGACGGGGACACATTTCTGGAGAACGCCCGGGCCAAGGCCTGGCCCCTGGCCCGGCGCCTCGGCATCCCCGTGCTCGCCGACGACTCGGGCCTCGCCGTGGACGCCCTGGGCGGGGCCCCCGGCGTGCGCTCGGCCCGGTACGCCGGCCCCGGGGCCACCGACGCCGACAACAACGCCAGGCTCCTTGCCGAACTTCGGGACGTGCCCGACCCCGGGCGCACCGCGGCCTTCGTGTGCGCCCTGGTGCTGGCCCTGCCGGACCTGGGGGAGGTGGCAGCCGAGGGCCGGGTGGCCGGCCGGATCCTTAGGGAGCCCCGGGGCACCGGCGGGTTCGGGTACGACCCCCTGTTCCTGGTGGAGGGCCTCGGGCGCACCGCGGCCGAACTCGAGCCCGAGGTCAAGAACCGGGTGAGCCACCGGGGCCGGGCCCTCCGGCTCCTCCTGCCGGCGCTCCGGGCCCTGGGCCGGGGAGAGCTATGACCCGGCGCCGGCCGGCGAGCTTCGCGCTGCTCTTCTACTACGCGGTGTTGCTCGCCTCCACGGCCGCGGCCCACGGCTCGCCCTACCCCTTCTTTTTCTGGGTGCTCCGGGGGACCCCAGCGCGGGTCGCCGTCCTCCTCGACTGCCTGGTGCTCGTGCACATCGTGGTGGGGGTGGCCAAGGCCCAGCGGCTCACCTGGTGGATCCTCCTCGGCTACAACGCCCTGCAGCTTGCGAGCGCAGCCGTGGGGCTCTGGGCCTGGCCCATGGAGGAACTGGCGACCGCGTTCGGCCTCGAAGAGGGCCCGGCCGCGCTCCGCTCGGTGCTCCTCGTCTCGGCCCTGGCCATGGCCGTGGCCACGGCCTACGCCTGGCGCCTCCGGGAGGCGTTTTGGGACGAGAACCCGTACCTGTTCTGAACCGAGACGAACGGGGGATCGAGGTCAACGTGCCGACAAGGCGAGCCGCCAGGGTACGGACCCGTTGTAGGAGCGGCGTCCCCGCCGCGATCCGGGCCGAAGGCCCGAAAACGACGGAGCCCCGCTTCCTGGCGATGGCCTTCCGGATTTCCAGCCCTTTCCGCTCCTGGGAGTGAGCCATGGGCCTCCGCACCGCCGCCTTCGTGCTTCTGGGGCTTCTTCTGCTGGCCGCCCAGGCCCCCGCCGCGACGGTGCAACTGGAGGCCCACGGCGGGGCGCTCGTGGCCGAGGTCACCCTGAACGGCCGGTTCACCGGTCGGTTCCTCGTGGACACCGGCGCCACCTACTGCATCGTCACCGCCGAGGTGGCCCGCAAGGCCAAGATCCGGGGCCGCATCGGGGGCGACAAGGTCCGGCTCGCCACGGCCAACGGCGTGATCGAGGCCCGTCTCGGGGAGGCCCGCAAGGTGGAAGTGGGCGAGGCCGCGGCCCGGGACGTGCCCGTGGCCGTGGTCAAAGACGACCCGCTCCCCGGACTCGACGGCATCTTGGGCCTCAGCTTCCTCGGCCGGTTCCGCTACGCCGTGGACCCCGAACCGGGCGTGCTCATCCTGGAGGAGTAGCCCGGTCGGCCTCCACCACCGGCACCCCCCATTCCGTGAGGGTTTCTCGGAGGAAGGCCACGCAGGCCTGGTGGGCCTCGGTGCCCCGGGGGCCGGGGGGCAGGGGGTCGCCGAACCGGAACCGCACGGGGAGGTGCGGCCGGACCGGGCCGAAGTCCTTGAACCGCCGGCCGGTGCCCCAGGCGTCGGTCCGAAGGGCCACCGGCACCAGGGGCACCCCGGAGCGGGCCGCGAGCTTCGCCCCGATGGTGTTGAACCGGTCGAGCCTGAGGGCGTCGGACCGGGTGGTCTGGGGGAACACCACGATCGACATGCCCCGCCCCAACCGATCGCGTCCCTCCTCGAGAACCCGCACAAGATCCTCCCGGGGGTTTTTCCGCCCCACGGCGATGGGGTCGCGGCTCGCGAGGATCGGGCCGAACCAGGGGTAGCGAAGGAGCGTGTCCTTCACCACGAAGGTGACGGGCTTGACCGGCTGGATCAGGGCCGGGAGCACGAAGGTCTCCAGGGTGCTCATGTGGTTCGCCACGAACACGGCCGGGCCCTCGAACCGCCGGAGCACCCCCATGCCCTCGATGGTGATCCGCACGCCGACCCACTCCAGGGCTCGCACGATGTCCTCGCTCGACTTGGCCCACCGGGCCCCGTCGTAAACGCCCCGGCCCACCTCCCAGCGCGACCGGGCCACGATCCAGAGCACCCTGGCGTAGAAGGGCAGTTCCTTCCTCGGGAGGAGGCGCGGCAGCCACCCCGGCCGGCGGTCGGGGGGCGTGGTGTAGGTGTCGTGATCGGCGAACGGCATGACCCTCACGCAAAAGGAGCGAGCCCGGGGGCTCGCTCCTTTTTTTCGGTTCCGTCGAGAGAAGGGATCAGACGACGCGCACGTTGGCGGCCTGGGGGCCCTTCTGGCCGTCGACCACCTCGAACTCCACCTGCTGCCCCTCCTGCAGGGTCTTGAAGCCCTGCATCTGGATCGCGCTGAAGTGCACGAAGACGTCGGGCCCGTTCTCCTGCGCGATGAACCCGTAGCCCTTCTGGTCGTTGAACCACTTTACCGTACCGACTGCCATGTTCCTGCCTCCTTCAAGGCGTTTGGGTGCCCACGGCACCCGTGGTGAAAACTGCGTGGGAGAAACAACGCCCGGAGGGAGGAACCGCATCCGGTACTGCTTCTGCCCAGCGCGCCCAATCGTTCGCGGCGCAAGGGGCGCCTGCAAAAAACCGGAAGGGGCGCTGGCCTCTTCCGGTTCGATCCGCTCGCACTGGCGGGCCGGGACGGATGAGGCACGGTCCCCGACCGTTTGTTAGCGAGCACAGTACCCTAGGTTTCAAACGCTGTCAACGCCTAAAACACCGTCCATGGGCCCAGAGCGCGTAAAACGCCCCGGCCGTGAGAAGGGCGGCGGCCGCCGCGGCCGGGCGGCTCTCGAACACCCCGGCCCACCGGTCGAACCGCCGGGTCCAGGGGAAGGGGCCCTCCCCGGGCGGATGGCCCGCCCGGCGGTTCCGGCGGCAGTCGAGGGCGAACCCGACCTGCCAGGCGTTTCGGGCCACGAACCGCCCCGCGGCGAGCCAGCGCCGGAGAAACGCGCCCCACCCGCCGGCCCGGCCCTCGGCGTGGAGGGCCGCGAGAAACGGCGCGAGCCGAAGCCGCCGGGCCTCCCCCTGCTCCCGGTAGAGCGCGGGGGCCCGGGCCAGGAACCCCTCGAGCCCCAGATCGTCGGCCGCCAGGATCAGCGCGTTCAGGGCCTGGCGGGCCTCGAGGCCCTCGGCCTCGAACCGCCGGGCCGAGGTCTCGAGGGTACCGGGCAGGAGCACCCACCGGCCGGTTTGGAACACCCGCCGGACCAGGCGCTCGTCCTCCAGAAACGGGAGGGCCTCGTCGAATCCCCCGAGCTCCCGGAAGTAGTCGGCCCGGATCCAGATCCCCTGGTCCCCGTGGATCGTGCCCGGCCGGTTCGTGCGGGTCTTGGCCTCGTAAAAGTAGTAGGCCCCTTCCCGCCCGGGCCCCCGGTCCCGGAACCGGATCCCGAAGTGGCCCGCCACCCGGCCGCCCTGGGACCCCAAGGCGGCCCGGGCCCGGGCAAGGGTCCGGGGATCGGGGAGCCGGGTGTCGGCGTGGAGGAAGAGGAGATCCCGGGCCCGGGCCGCCCTGGCACCGGCGTTCATCTGGCGGCCGCGGCCCGGGGGGGCGGGGACCACGCGGGCCCCGGCCCGCCGCGCGACCTCGGGGGTACCGTCGCGGCTTCCGCCGTCGGCCACGAGGACCTCGAGTCCGATGCCCTCCTGCCGGCCGAGGTCGGCGAGGAGCCCGGGGAGCTCGTGGGCCTCGTTTCGGGCGGGGACGACCACCGAGAGATCGGGCTCACCCACCCGGCGTCCCCCGGCCGGTTGGCCCCGCGAGCCCCCGGTGGTACCTTGACCGGCCATGGACCGGGCCTTCTTCCGCTCCCTCGACCCCGAACTCCGGCGGCTCTACGGGGTGCTCCGCGACCACCCCGAAGGCATTCGGGAGTACGACCTCCTGGAACGGCTCCGGGGCGACGGGCCGCTCCGGGGGCTCACGGAACTCGAGCTCTTCCGGGTCCACTTCCTTCTCTTCCATCACCTCTACCGGCTCCGCCGGGCCCTGGAGCGGGCCAGCCGGGGGAGCCTCGAGATCCACGTCCTTCGCATCCGGCTCCTTCCCCTCCAGTCCGCGGCCCCGAACCCGAGGGGGCTTCCCGCCGCGCCGGATCCCCTGGAAACGTACTACCTCGACCTCACCCACCTCGCCCGCACCGGCGAGGAGGACGTTCGGGAGATGCTGCGCTGGTTCTGGAAGCAGTTTCGCGTCTACCACCGAGGCGAGGAGGCCCTGGCCGCCCTGGGCCTCGGACCCCAGGCGGGCCCGGCCGAGGTGCGCCGCCGGTTCCGGGCCCTCGCCCGGGAGCACCACCCGGACGCCGGCGGCGACCCCGAGCGGTTCCGGGAGATCACCCGGGCCATGGCGGTGCTGCGGGAACTTGGTCGCGCGTAGCAGCCTGCGGCAAGCGCGGCCCCGGGAAAACCTTACCACGGTCCTTACGGGGCCGGGCAAAACAGAAGGAACCTGCCTTGAAGCCCCGGCGGGGACGGGTCGTCCGCGCGATCCCCGGTCAGCCAATCCGGCGGAACCCGTGCCGGTACCTCTCGGCAAGGTCGACGTATAGGTTCTTCCCGTACGACCAAAACTCTCGATGCCGGTCAAGCACCCGCCCGATCACCCGAGCCGGGTTCCCTCCCACAATGGTTTCCGGTTCGACCCGGGTGCCGTTGGGGACGACAGCTCCCTCCGCAACGATCGCCCACGTGCCGACCTCGACGCCGAACGAGAGGATGGCCCCGATCCCGATCACGCAGTTCTCGCCCAACAAGGGGCAATGGACCTTCGCCCCATGGCCCACGGTCACCCTCCCCACCATGTGACAGGTGTGGTCGGGGTTGATGTGAACCACGGCCCCCTCCTCCACGGCGGATTCCGCGCCCACGACGATGGTTCCGTAGTCGGCGCGGAGTATCGCACCGTGGCCCACGTACACCCGCGGCCCGATGCGAACGTCTCCCACCACGATTGCGGTTTCGCTCACGAAGGCCGACGGGTCCACCGAGGGCCGTCGGCCCTCGAACTCGAAAAGCGCCATCGTTTCGTCCTACTTCTCGGGATCCTGCCCTTTCCGGGATTCCAGGAAGTTCAACCAGTCCCACATCTGGGCCAGGTTCTTCTGGAGGTACCAGCGGCCGTTGGCGAACACGCCGTAATCGGCACCGGCCATGGCCGAGGCGAACCGGGTGGAGTTGGCGTAAAAGAGCCACTGCTCCACCCACATCCGCTCGATCGCCTCGTCGAAGGGGCTTGCGTCCTGGCCCGGGCCCTGGGCGAGACCTTTCTCCCACGCTTTCAGGAGCACCTTGGTGGCCTCCAGGGTCAGGGCGTTGGTGGTGGCCACGGTGTGGTCAAGCTTCTCGAAGTGGCCGCGCACCCACTGGCCGCTGTGGCACCCGGAACAAACGGCCTGCATCCGGGCAGTTCGGCGTGCCTGCTCGGCCTCGTCGATCAGAAACGCCGAGGCCGGCTCCCCGGTGAGTTCGGCCGGCAGGGGCAGCCCGGCGCGGTTTCGGATGCCCGTCGTGTCCCCGGACTTGGGATGGGCCGTCGCGTACACCAGGCCGAACAACCGATATTTCAGACGATCGGCCATCTCGTGGGTCCGCGGGGCCAGCACTTCGCCCCCGGGGGTGGTGACCAGGCTCGCGTGGCAGGTGGCGCAGGTGGGCGCCGTGAAATCCTCCCCCACCACCCAGGGCACGGCCTCGAAGTCCCAGAACCCCCGCGCCGACTGGTAAACGGCGTTGTGCTTGCTCACCTCGTAGACCTTGTAGGCCGGAACGTCCGGGCCCTTGTGGCACTGCTCGCACGCGTCGGGCTCCCGGGCCTCCTCGATGGAGAACCGGTGGCGGGTGTGGCACGAGGTGCACGCCCCCCGGGTGCCGTCGGGGTTCACCCGCCCCACCCCCTGGTTGGGCCAGCCCCGGAGCCGCGGAAACTCCATCTCCCCCATGGCCGTCTCCCGGGTCTCGGTGCCGTCCACCGTGACCCGGGTGCCGTGGCAGGCGAGGCACGAATCGGCGTTCGTGAGTTCGTCGGGCTCGCGGACGGCGAGGCCCTCCCCGTCGAAGCTCGTGGGCCCGTTCACGGCGGCCACGAGATGGGCGTAGAGCCCGTTGGCCATGAGGTTGTCGTGGGCGTTGGCCATGAGGTTCCGGCCGTACTCCTCGCGCTCCACCGGGTGACAGGTGGCACAGTCGGCCGGGGTAACCACGATGTGCACCTCGTAGCCGTTGTGCTCGAAGGTGTCGGCGTGGGCGTCGGGGTTCTGGGTATGGCACTCGGCGCACCCCACCACCACGTCCCGCAGTCCTTCGGGCACCTCGGCGGCCGACACCCGGCGCTCGAGTTCCGGGCGCCCAAGCCCCTCGGCCGGGGTCACGTGGCTGTGGCGGCTTCTTCGCCAATCGGCCACGATCCCGGGGGTGACCTCCTCGTGGCAGCCGATGCAGGTGTCGGTGTCGTCGCTCACGGGGGGATCCCCCGCCCATGCGCCCAAGGCCGCCAGCCCCACCCCCAGCGCCACCGCCGCCACGATCCCATGCCTCATCGCGCCTCTCCTTTCTGCGCTTCCCCGGCCGGGCCGATCACGAGGGCCTGCCCCTCCAGGATCGCCCGGGCCACCTTGCGCCGGGCCCCGGCCACGAGCCGCTGAACCGTTCCCCGCGACACGCCCATGCGCGCCGCGGCCTCCTCCTGGGTGAGGCCTTGCCCGTCGCAGAGGGCCAGCGCCTCAAATTCGTCGTCCCTGAGTACCACACGCGGGAGATTCCGCAAGGCGACGCCGGCCGGTTTGTACACCCGATCCCCGAGCCGCGCGGCGCATCCGCACCGGCGGGGTTTCCTCGGCCGGGGGCTCACCCGTGATGCCCGCAGACGCCCCCGTGGCCGTGGCCGCCGCAGGTCCGGGCCGGGTCCCACTCGGGCAGGCGGCCGGCCTTCCAATGCTCCAGGTTCTCGGCCACGGTGCCGGGGAAGGCGGCGAACACCCGGATCCCGGCGCGGGAGAGCCCCGCAAGGGCCCCCTTGCCGATGCCGCCCACCACCACGGCGTCCACCGCGTGGCCGTCCAGGGCTTTGAGGGGGCTGCACCGGCCGTGCTCGTGCTGGAGATCCCGGTTCACCACCGCCGAGACCTCGGCCGTATCGGTGTCGACCACCACGAAGGCGGGGGCCGAACCGAAATGGCCGTACACCGTGCTGCCGAGTCCATCGGGTCGTTCCACGGGAAAGCAGATCTTCATCGTGATCCTCCGGGTTGGGGTTTTTGTGCATATGCACATTACGCCCCTATTTTCCGGTTGTCAACGGGGAATAGGGCCGGGCCTCCTGGACGTCGGCACAAAAACCCGCCATCATCCGCCGCTTCGGGAACGAGAGAGAACTCCAGCGGGAGGGAACACGATGACCGGAACCGTGGTAAACACCCTGGCCGTGGCGGCCGGCGGGGCGGCCGGCGCGATCGCGGGCCGGCGGGTCTCCGAGCGGTTTCAGGGGATTTTGATGCAGGCCCTGGGGCTTTCGGTGCTCCTGCTGGGGCTTCAGATGGCCCTTTCGGGGGAGAAGCCCCTATTGAGCGTGGGGTGCGTGATCGCCGGGGCCCTCACCGGCGAGGCGCTTCGGATCGAGCGGGCCCTGGAGCGGTTCGGCGGCGCGCTCCAGCGCCGGCTGCGGGCCGGGTCCGCCACCTTCGTGGAGGGGTTCGCGTCGGCCTCGATCCTCTTTTGCACCGGGGCCATGATGATCGTGGGCTCGATCCAGGACGGCACCGTGGGGGACCCGAGCACCCTCTACGTGAAGGCCATGCTCGACGGCGCGGCCTCGGTGGTGATGGCGTCGTCCCTGGGGGTGGGGGTGGCCTTCTCGGCCCTGTCGGTCCTCCTCACCCAGGGCGCCATCACCCTCCTGGCCGGGCACCTCGAGGCCCTCCAGCGGCCCGAGGTGCTTTCGGCCGTCACGGCCACCGGCGGGCTCCTGATCGCCGGGATCGGCCTCAACCTCTTGGGCGCCACGAAGATCCGCACCGGGAACCTGATGCCCGCCGTGTTCTACGCCGCGGCCGCGGCCCTGTGGCTCTGAACGCCCCCGCGCCAAAGCCCCCCGCCACCCCAAACGAAAACGCCGCCCCCAAACCGGAAGCGGCGA